>NZ_QSUR01000031.1:83385-84504 GCF_003439055.1 Bacteroides sp. OM05-10AA | reverse complement strand
TACAATGTGACACAATCGCACATCGCAGCAGTCAGATCATTGCAGACTATTGAGGAAATCGAAAACTACGATTATACGATAGGTTATCCGGTAAAGTTGAGCTTTCTGGGATAACCAGTTTTGAAGTTGTATGCTTCAATTTCTTCTTTTGTTTCTAATTGATTGATAGCGTTGATATGCCTTTGTGTTGTGTCATAGCACGCAAGGGCATATAATTCTAGTTGTTGTAACATGTCAATAGCTCTTTCGATTGATAAGACAAACTTTGTATCACCAATCCAGATACTTGTTTCAGATCGTCCAGCTTCTTTCTCAATATTGATTGAATTCATAAGCCCTACACGGGTGCTTTTGTTTAACCAACCGAATACATTATTAATACTAAAATGATTCACTATTTGGGATGAATCGAACAATCGTAATTCATCAAGTTTTTGCGCTCTGGTTTCTTCGATATTAGCCTCGTGCACAACTAAGATCGGATATCCTTTTTTGCTTTCAACTATGAGTAATCCAGCAGATTGTCCGGCTAATAATTGGCTATAATACTCTTCTGTAATTTCTACAGAACCGTTTACCGGTTCGTCATAAAATCCTTTTTTCCAATACTTCATGATATTTGTTTTTAAATTATTTCCAGCGACCGATCGCAAACCATGTAAAATTCCAGCCAGTCCAAACGATAGCCGGAGTTGAATTTATTCCGCGAGTGAGAACTTTACAATATGATGTATATTTACCATTAAGGTCATACCCCGGAGCATATATAAAAGATTCACTTGTATTATTTACTGCTCCAGTGAAATAAATGTTATAATCAGTATTATAGAAAGTGGTAGGAAAATATAGACTAATTGCTCCCCCCGTTGCTCCAGCTCTTGTTCCCCATTGCATTAATAAGCCATTACTATATTTGACATATCCGTTTTGTCCTAAACTTTGACTATTTACTTGAATTGCATTAGTTCCGAGAGAACTTAGTAGCGTTTTTTCGTCTTGGGTCATAAACTTTCTTGACGTGCTTTCTTCAATCATTGATGCAGGATGAGAAGCCGGATGAGAGTAATTATTAGCTCCTGCCGCTATTCCGTCCAGTTTTTCCCGTTCCTCGTCCGTCAT
>NZ_QSUR01000031.1:0-83375 GCF_003439055.1 Bacteroides sp. OM05-10AA | reverse complement strand
AGTTTTTCCCGTTCCTCGTCCGTCATAAACCTGTGTGTGGCATCTTCATTTATTTCTGACGCTGCATGCTTATGCGAAGCAGGTGCATAATTACCAACCGGTTGATATACTCCTGAATGGTTATGGTTTCCTGCCGCTTTTCCATTCCAATTTGTTTTATCAGAATCTGTTACAAATCGGTGTGTAGCATCCTCGGTCACATCTGTTGCTGTATGCTTATGTGAAGACAGTGCATAATTACCTTTAGGTTGATATGCTGAATCGTGGTTATGATTACCTGCAGCTTTACCATTCCAAGTGCTTTTTTCTGCATCAGTAACAAAGCGGTGAGTACTATCCGGAGTAATATCCGTTGCTTCGTGTTTATGCGAACTCGCTGCATAACTTCCTGCTGGCTGATAGACCCCTGTATGAGTATGATTCGACGGGGACGCACCAACCTCGGAAGCTGTATAAGATGGTTTACTTGCAGCTTTCGCCCATGCAGGCACATCGCTTGCTGGCATAGAAGTTGGAAAATCACTTATTTCAAACTTATTATGAGTATGCGCTTTAGGTGTACGTGCGTCACTTAGTCGACTATCATTTCCTTGGCAAACAGTTCCGGAAGTTGTGCCAAAGTTCTTATTGAAAGCTGTATTTTTTGAGAATACAGGTTCGTATATTCCTGCATGGTTATGTGTATCCAAAGCTGCTTTCAAAACCTTCCCTTGTTCGGCAGAAAGGACCTTGCCAGTACCACCACTTGTTAGGTTATTGACAATATCGGAAACGTTGATTTTCTTCCCTAACTCTGTTGCCATGGTAGCGGCGAAGTTCGGATCATTATTAAGAGCATTAGCCAATTCAATAAGCGTGTCGAGGGCCTCCGGTGCTCCAGCTACAAGTGCATCCACTGCAGCTTTTACTTTAGCATCAACTCCAGAAACTGCGTTATTGGCGGCCTGTGCTGCCGCATTTGCGCTATCTGTGGCAGCTTTAGCAAGAGCTGTTTGCGCTACTGATGCGTTTTTGGCTGTATTAGCATCATCAGTAGCTTTTTTCGCTAAAGCTGTTTGGGCTTCCGATGCAACTTTGGCAGCGTTAGCCTCTTCTGTTGCTTGTTGGGTTTCTTCTTTGGCAGCATTAATACTTATAATTGCTGCGTTAGCGTCATTAGTAGCTTTCTTTGCAAGAGCAGTCTGTTCAACTGATGCGTTTTTGGCAACATTTGCATCATTCGTAGCTTTTTTTACAAGTTCTAGTTGTGCGGTAGCATCTCCTGTAGCAGATGTCATTTCTTGTATAATACCGCTATACTCTGACTTACGTTGGGATTCGGCTTCTACACGTTCTGTTTCAGCAGAGATACGCCTAGTCTCATTTGAGGAACGAGTATCTTCTGCAGCTTTGCGGGTATCTTCATTTTGCTTTCTTTTATTTTCTTCGGATACCCGGGCTGTCTCCGCTGATTTACGTTCTGTTTCAGCGGACTTTCTTTTGTTTTCTTCTGATACTCGGGCTGTCTCTGCTGATTTACGGTCTGTTTCAGCAGATACGCGTTCAGATTCGACAGTAACGCGATTATCTTCGGCTATCACACGTGCAGTTTCATTCGTTTCTCTCGTGGATTCGGCTTCTTTTCGTTCATCTTCGGCTGTTACGCGATCTGTTTCAGCTGTAGAACGTGTTGTTTCAGCCGCTTTTCGTTTGTCTTCTTCCTTCACACGTTCCGATTCTGCAGAAGAACGTCCTGTTTCAGCGGTCTTACGTGCATCTTCATTACTTTTACGTGCTTGTTCATCTGACACTCGTTTATTTTCTGTTTCAACGCGGCTAAGTTCTGCAGATACACGTTGCCCTTCAGCGGTCGCACGAGCTGCTTCCTCTGCTTTACGGGTATTCTCATTTATGATACGTACTGATTCTGCAGCTGACCGGGCTTGTTCTTCATTTGAACGATTTCTTTCAGCATCGATACGAGTAGCTTCATTGCGTTGTCGAGTATCTTCATTCGCTTCTATTTGGGTTCGGGAATCATCAGCCGCCTTTGCTGCGTCATTGGCCTTCTTTGTTGCTGCAACTACGTCATCATAGGCTTTCTTTATGAATTCAAGACTAACTTTTACACTTGTTTGTACGCCATTCACCATTTTAACGCCAATAGTGTACAATCCTACCATGCTATCAGCAAGCGTTAATTCGCTGATTTTTTTCTTTTTAATTGGCATAATTTTTTAAGTCAATATAAAATATTCCATCTTCTGTTATGATAAATTCTCCTGCTTCGGATGCAAGCAGGAAGTCTGTTTCTCCAATCCGGAAACTAGTAAATACAAGTTTCAAGGTAAATTCCCACCATACCCCATTATTAAGAAGAAAATTGTTTGTCTGGCAACTCTTATAATAGCAAGGATAGCTTTCACTCCACTCATCACAATAAAATATACGTTCAGCATCAGAATACTCATATCCTTCATCATCGACCTTAGCAGACAGTTTTGTGAGATCATAGAGTAGGGCATTGCGATTACGCCAGAACGCTTCAATCGTCCCGGCCCGCATCAGGCATTTGAGAGATACTTCTTTGGTTTGGAATTTCACAACTTCACCGTCATAGATTGCTCCATCTTGACGTTTGAAATTCTGCAATAGGTTCTTTTTTACTGCCGGAGTTTTCAATATCTCGGCATTACTACCTGGAAGAACTATTACGCCATAATCGGACAAATCTTTATTGTCTATTTCATAACCCTTTGGCATAGCGATAGAATTAACAGGGTCCTGATATTCATAATTTGCTTCATGAGGAAAATCGTTTGCAAAAACTATCTTCGCTATTTCAAGTCTAGGATAAATTGTATAGCTATTCTGTGATAACAAACGTAAACGATATGTTTTACCAAGAATCGGAAAACGGAAATTATGGTATCCCATATCGGAAAGGAGCGCTATTAATCCACCAAATCCCAAGTCATCTCTAAAGCCAAATTCTATACTAATTTCGCTTGTGTCGAGGGCAACCACAGAAAGATCAAATTCTTGTCCGTCTTCCTCCGGCCAGTCGTTTTTCTCCGGATCTTTCAAAGTAGGGAAGGCAACAAGATTATTGTAGCTCCCCTTTATAATTGAAATACCGTGTTTGGTATACATATCTAATTCATCTATTAGTAATTGTCCTTTCATCGCTTCAGTATTATGCCTTTTGTGTTTAATGTATCAATACCCAGCTTTATAGACTCTATGGCTTTTTCAATCGCTTCAAGCCGTGCTGTATGGCTGCTTATATCAGATAGATAAGTGATAACAATATCATTGTATTTCATTATTTCTCCCATATATTTATCCAAATTTGAAAGATATGCGAGTTTTTCCGCTATTTTATCCGAATTAGACTGGAGATGCTTTACACCTTCATTAATTGAATATGTATGAGAGATCATAACAGCAAAACTACCGTCTAGCTTATCTGCAGAGTCTTGCGACATAGAAGCAAATCCTTTCTTTGATGCCTCACGTTCTTCATCATCATCTTTGCCAAAACCATATATTTCTGATAATGCATCGCGTTTAGCTTTCATTTCATTGGCAATCTGTTGGCCTTCGGCTTTCAATGCATTATATTCATCCTCGGTCATACCATCATCCATTGCATTATATAGCTTTTCCCTCCATTCAATCAACCGGTCCATATAATCCTCCTTAAGCATGGAATTAAGAATGGCATTTCTCATATATTCTTCGAAGTTGTCTGCAAAATCAGCACTATCGGCGTCCATATCAGTAAGCAAGTCTTGGAAGTCAGAGCGGAGAGAACTGTAATCAATAAGAGTCGTATCAGCAATTTGTTGTTCTAATACTTCCGCAACCTTTGCGACACCATTTGCTATTTGATCGGCAAATTTTTGTGTATCGGAATCTAGTTGTGACCAAAATATGCCTGCATTCTCCTGAAGCTTTGCAAGTTGATCATCTGTCAAATCAAATAGACCGGTCATACGTCCGCCCATTTTCTTTTTGAAATCATCAATAGACATTCCTAGTGTGTCCGCTGCTTGTTTCCAACCTTCCCAGGACATATCTTCAACTTCACTATATCCCTTCGAGTGTGATTTTCCAGAAGCACCAGAATTTAGATACTGTTGTCCTAAAACCCTAGCATTTTCACTTTGCAATTTTACCATTTTAAGCGCTTTTTCATAGGCTGCATTGGCATTATCTCCTGTAAGAGTTTCAGCTAATTCCAGTTGCTTTTCGATTACTCTATCAAGAATACTGATATAAGACTCATACGTTTCTTTCGCTTTCTCGTATTTCTCCGTTGTATCGTCTTTTCCGAACAAATCAAAGATTTTCATTGCTACCTGCATTGCTGCGCCAATGATCGCAAGAATAACAGACGCTTTTTCAACTGTACTAATAGCGTTCGCTGATGTATTTGCTGCTGATTCAACGCCAGACATAGCAGTCATTGTAAATGCTCCGATATTACCAATCAAAGAGATAATTTCTCCAGCAGGTCCACCGATCGTTTTTCCAAGTTCATCTATTGTGTCCGCTAGTTCTGATATCTGTGCTCTGACTTCTTTCTCTGCCTTTTTAACTTGGTTGTCTTTCTTGACAACCTTATCTTTTGCTGCGTTGTAGTTTTCAGTTTTCTTTTTAACTTGCTCCAAGGCCTGCGCTTCGGATAAATAGGCTTTAGTCGATTCTATTTTACCTGTTTCCGGATTGTATTTAGAGGATTTGATCCCATTCTCAAATTTAGCACCTCCTTTCACAGCCTCGGCTTTTATCCGAGCATTTTCTAACTCGATTTGCGCATTGGCTAGCTCTTCTTCAGCTTCCGCTAGTTCTTTCTTCTTATCAGATAATGACTGAAACGGATTACGGGAATCCAATTCGTCCATGATGGATTGAATTGTACTCGTATATTCGCGAAGTTGATCAGGAGATAGAACTTGTGCCGCTGTACTCTTTGCATTCTCTAATTGCGTTAAAAGGGAATTAAGAGTTTCGGAAGAAGTTTCTTTCAAGTTTTCGAAGGCGCGAACATATTCTGGGGATTCTTTCAACTTATCGTAGTCCAGTTTCATTAACTCCATTCCCTTATTTTTCGTTGCTTGAGCAATGGAACGGTCTATCTGTTCTACCTGATTTGTATCTCCATTCTTCGTAGCTTGTTTACGCTGTTCCTGTAACGTTGCAATATCCTCATTAAATTTTCGTTCAATCGCAAGACGCTGGTCTGTATAATCCTGATACTGATTCAACAGGTCAGATAAATCATCTCCGCGATCAAACTTTGTATTGGTAGCGATTGTAGCTTCTTTTGCTATATTATCGAATGAAGCAAACAGTTTTTTCGTAGATTCTGAATTGATGAAAACATCTGCATTAAAAACCTTCTTTTTATTTTGAGGATTGATTTCAAAAGCAGCTCGTGCATCTTCTATTACTTTCCGTTTCTTATCCTCGGTTTCGCGCTTAATAGCCTGTAATTCTAGCCGATGATTGAGTGCTCTTTGCCTTAGAACCTTTTCACTGCTTTCTTTAAGTTTATTGATTTCAATCTGTTCAAGTTCATTTGCTGAATCTTCTTTCATTCGTTCCTGGTCAAACTTCTGTTTCTCTAACAGGAGTTTATATTTTTCTTGTTCTTCACGTAATTTTTGTGCCTTATCATCTTGCTTGGAAAATGAATCATAAACTTTTAACTCTTTCTCTGCTTCTTTTAGCTTTTTGATGTTTTCTTTGTAGGCAGTAACGACAGTAGCATCAATCCCTTTGAAATTTCCAGCATCCATCAATTTCTTTTGAGCCGAAGCTATTGAATCTAGTGCTTTCGTTGCATCATCTTTTTGCTTGGTCCAAAAGGCTTTATTTTGAATCTCCGACTTTTCCTTTTCTTTTTCATCTTCTTCTTTCGCTTGTTTTTGAATCTTTGCAATATTATCTACAACCTTTTGAGCTGCATCAACTTCTATTTTAGCCCTGCCAAGTTGTATGTCATATTGTCCGGAATAAGTTCCACGTTTTGAATCTTCAGCAATTAAAGCCTGAATTGAGTCATAATTACGTTGAGCCATAATCAATTTGGTTTGTGCTCCAATTCGTGCACGTCTCTGAACTTCTTCTGCGATCATCTTATTTAAAGAAAGGATATCCATCAATTTAAGTTTTTCAATATCCATATTCTTAAAAATATTTGGCATAATGCTTTGAAGCTTATTATATGCTATAACTTTCTCATAATTTGCAGAAGTCTCATCGCGTATCGTTGAAAGTAAATCTGTAGCACTTTTTTTCAAATTATCAGCTTGTTCGGTATATGCTTTGCATGCTTCATTATATTTTCTCTGTACTTTTTCAGCTTCTGTCTCAACCGTTACCACATGGTATATTGCGTAACCAAGCGTTGCAAATGCAGCGGCAGCCAGCACATAAGGGTTGGTTAACATCGCTGCTGCATTTTTTAATTGTGCAATCGTTTGGGCTTTGAGAGCTTTTGTCAATAAAACACGTGCAGATGTGTTTTTGGCAATCATTGCAGCTTCAACGGCATACATGCCTTTAGTCAATACCAAGTTAGCCGCTTCAATAGTCCGCTGCTTGTTAACAATAGCTGTAACTGTTGCATGTACTTGTTTAGCGGTACTTACAGCCAAAATACTTCCTTTATATCCAGCGAGAGCCGTAGTAACGGTAACTATTAGGGCACCAATAGTTTTTAATGATTCCTGTGCATTTCCATTATCAAATGCCTTGTTTATTGATTGTGCGGCACTTGATATTTGTTTTAAAATCTCTTTTCCAAGGGGACGAAGGGTAGCTGTTATATTATTGCCAAGTAGTTTCATTTGATTTTCGGCAGATGAAGCCATTTCTTTAAAGGCTGCTTCTGCTGCACCGGCAGAATTATTAACTTCGTCTAGATCGGAAGCTGCTTCCTTGGCCTTTTCACCAGTAAGCATTAAAGCAGCTTGGAGTGCTTCATCGGTACCCAACAATTCTTTCATTTTGGTTGATGAACCGCCTGCTTTGTCATAAATAAGTTGTAATGCTTCTTGGAAAGTACGTCCTTTGAATGCAGCGTCTCCCAACTGGTTGGCTGTACCTAAGATAGCAGCACGTATTTTCGTCATTGCTTCCGAAGTGGGAACACCTTGTTTGGTGATTGATGCTACTGCGCCCAGGACTTCTTTTATATCAATGCCAAATGATGCAGCAATAGGTGCTGCTTGGGCTATACTTTTGCCTAGTTGACCGAAATCAGTCTTACCTAATCGAACGGTGGTAAATAACTGGTCCGAAACTTCCTGGGCTTTAGAAGCATCCAATTTATAAGCATTTAGAACTGTAGTAATAGCATCAGCTGCAGTAGCAGTATCGGTTACTCCACCAACAGCAGCTTTTGCGGATGCTTCCAACACTTTCATTCCGTTGGCTCCGTCATGTCCGGCAGATACGATCTGATAGAGAGCTTTGGCTGCTTCGTTTGCTTCAACGGGGATAGTACGAGTTATCTCCATAACTTGATTCATGTAATCCGTTAAGCTGCCTTTAATTCCATTTGAAAGAGTAGCAACTTCTTTCATGCTTTGTTGAAACTGTTTTTCAAAGTCGTATGCACCTTTGGCAGCTCTGGCAAATGCGATACCTGCACTAATGCCGATCCCACCGAATACATCGAAAGCGGTAATTTCACTGGCCATTGCCTTAATGATTCCCATCGCTTCCTGACGCCCGGAATATAGTCCTGAATTATCTATGCCTGTTGCGAAATACAACGCTCCATCTTTGTTTTGAATACCCATATAGCATTTATTCTTAAAATATAAAGAGGAGCCAAAATTTGGCTATTTCAGGAAGAATGAGCATCTTTGCAGTGTTCTAAGACCAAGGAACAGTTTTTAATTTACTCTAGGGAGTTGACAAGCCTACAATATCACAATATAGGCTATCAATTCCCTTTGCTGCATAGTCCCTAGTGTAAATGAAAGATTATGTTCCTTGGTCGGAATAAAAGGGGAGAGATAGCCTTTTTCTATAATATATAAATCACTATTCATTAGCGCCATGACCAAGGAAAATGAAAACGTATCCATAGCGAATAAAAGTAGCTATACGGAAGAAGAGATTAAAGCTGCCTACGAGAAAGGGAAGAGTGAAGGAAGAATTGAAGGGATGCTCTCTTATCAGAAAAGATTGATTAAAAATCTACAGCAGGATAATGCTTCTCTCAATCAGATGCTTCAAGAAATGAAAAAATAATCCCCTGTATCTTCACAGACACAAGGGACCAAAAACAACTCTAAATCAATTTAATAAAAAAACAGTTAACCTAATATATAAACACAATGGCAAATTACTTTATCTTTTGACTTTCCCGTTAATATCATAATATCTTTTCATCCGGATCTTCTCGTTTGGATTATCAAAACTTGGTAGCTCTATCCATTCATAGTCTCGTCCTTCGACTTCTCCGTCTTCATCAGTCGTTTTATTTCGCTCCCTCATTACAAAGGAGTACTCCTGAAGCAATATCTCTATTAATCCATAGCTACTATCCAGCGTCTCATTAAAAGTCAATCCTAGAGCTTCTTTTACAATAACTAAGAATCTACTTTGGTTGTATCCTTCCAGCTTTGTAGATTTTTCCGAGCGGCTATTATCTCCGTCTCTCGCAATGGGCTCACGTTCCGAAGCATCGTGATAGAGGTACAAAAAGGGTGATATCCTATTCGATATATAATTGCATTGAATAATATGCGTATATCTTCCCATGTGGAATTGTCTGCAAGAGCTTGTTTAAACCATTTTGGCGGATCACTTGGCTTATTATGAATACCTAAGCATACGATATCAAGAAGCAGTTCTCCGTACTTATCCATAATTTTGGGAAAATCTTCTGGCAGCTCTCCCTTTTTTACAATCATCCTATCAATATCTTCTTTTTCAATTTCAAGAAGAAGCGGACGAATTCTAAACCATGTCCGGACGGTAATTGGTTTTATTACAATACTATTACCTGGGTCCTTTCCATTAGGAATAGAATCTCGGTTAGAGAAATCAAATGGGATTCTTACAGGTTGTTCTGTAACAGAATCAGATTCTTGTTGGAATAAGTTTTTTATACTCATAAATTTCATCAAGGAGCCTAGTCAGTTGTACTTCCTGACAATATGTCCAGTTATTCGCGACTAACCTTTAATACTTTCGGCTCCATCCTTCAAATAGTTTGTTCCTGTGAGTGGATTCGAACCACCGGTTTCTACTAATGTAGTGCTTTAACCAACTAAGCTACACAGGAAACCATTTTTTACTCTACTACTTCTTCGCCTTCGGGATTTGCTGGATTTTCCGGGGCTTCTCCGCCTTCAGACACGCTTATAACTTCACGCATAAAAGCAGCCTTTTTTTCTCCGGAAGCTGTAATAGCTGCCTGCATATATACACGTACAAGTAACAACTCCGCTTGCTCGGAACCGGGAGCTTGTGAGATCTTAGAAGTAATCTTACCATTAACTACGGTATAAACTACCTTTTTACCGTTTTTGGGTAATGTTTCACACTGGAATGTCTTTGAGATAGAAGGAACGTTGATTGGTTTCTTCCAGATGTTTCTTCCGTCAGCTGTATCAATCTCACCACCTGCTAACTCTTTAAGTACTTCGTTAGAAGGAGTAGGAATAGAGAGCTCGATGTAATCTGTTGTATCTTTTACAAATTCAACATACAAAGGTTCATCGCTTCCTTCCGTTTCGACTTTTACTTCTTTAGGATCCGCAAAGTTGAATACTACACTTCCTTTTGTCGGAAGAGGAAAATCTTTGAGGTCCGCTCCTGGAACACCGTCTCCGACTGTTCCAAATTTAATTTTACCTACGCCCATAGCGATAGGTCTTACTTCTCCTGTCATAATTATTGATCTATTAAAATTTCTAATCTAATATTTGTACAAGCGAATTTCTCTTTCAAGTCCGGCATTGGAACACTCCAGAGAACTGTCACTTCTTTACATACACCGTCATTACTATTGATTGAATCAAGCGACTTCCGCACCTTACGCTTAATTTCCTTCATGCGTTGACGTTGGTGCATACCATTTTCATTCAAAGGGACAAAGATGTTGACGTTAATAGGCACTTTATTAATGAAGTCGAGTTCATTCAATTGTAGATGATTGATAACGATATGTTCATTGGTCAAGCCTGCTTCCGATTTGTCTTTGTAAATCATAACATCGGTGCCCGCAGCGGCCACAGCATTATAAACTATATCTACAGCGTCAAATTCATCCATAATCAAATCTTGCTAAAAACTGATTTCAACGTATCCCTTAGATACTTCTCACATTGCGTATTAGCCCCTGAAACGACTTCATATCCTTTAGCTTCCACGGCAGCCGCATATTCCATTCCTGCAACACCTACCAATACATAACCACCAGTATAAGACAGTGAGACTTCTTCTGCAAGCCTACGCCCTTTATATTTACCGGTTGTCTTATCAATTCCTTTCTCACTTTCGGTAAAGTTCTCTGCAACCACTTCTCCGTTTTTCGCAATTATATATCCGATAGATGAACGAAGATTGCCAGTCTGGTCCTTATATGAGCCGTTCCGGCGAGCTATATCGATAAACTTTTCACCTCCTGCCTGCAACAATACAAGTATCTTGTTTTCTGCTTTGCTTTGAAAGTGATCGAACCAACGTTCTAGTGAATGTTGGTCGAATAGGGGAGTCATGCCGTTTTTCATGCGTTGATAATTGAATGTGATTGATAAGGTTCCCAACAGATAATCGGTACATCAATACCCTTTGATGCAACTTTCAAACGCAAAAACTTACTGTCTGCCGGCGGTTGGATTTTGGTGTAAAAATAGCCATGTACTTGCGCTTCATCACCAGCAGAATTACGTTTATAGACAACAGTACCATCACTTACAGGATCATAACGTCCGGGAACGGATATTTCAATCGGTTTCCCCGGAACCCATTCACCGTTTACTGTCTTTCCGTTAACGTCGATAGTGACTATCGCTGTATGTGGATATCGTTTTACCATCTATTACCTGCCTTTCCTTTGACAATTATTCGTTTCCCGAGTTTACCGGCTTTCTCCGGTTCCCCGTTTTCTATATACAGTTGTTTTGCAGTCTGGATATAGAAAGAACGGGGATGAGTGATAGAAAGCTTATTCTCACTGAAATCCTGTGAGTTTACTAACATGGCGTACGTATCAGCGACACAAAGACCAACTTGCTTCATGTTTTCAGTAGTACATTCCGCTTCGGGGTTGATGCCCCGCTTAACGAAGACTACCTTATCTAAGAAGCTTTCCATATCCTCAATAGAAGGATATTCCAGTATTGTTTCTCTGATTGTTGCCATATAGTTTACTCTTCATCTGTTTTTTCAGTATCTTCACCTTCTTCCCATGCTTGGCCATCAGTTTTCATGATGTACATTGCATCAGGATCATTAATTACAGGAATTGCGTTGGCTTCCGCTTTAGTCCACTCCTTGAACGGTTCCAGTTCAGACCACTTGCTGATGAAAACAAAGTCTTTTTTCAGCGTTGTAGCTTTCTTCTTGTATTCAACAGAATGTTCTGCTGCGATAGGACCATGCTGAATGTCGCCACACTGTAAATCTTCCAGGAAACAAATATTAGCGGATTCCCATGGATTTACAGTAGTACGTTGATGAGCAGCATTCTCAATACGAACAGACGGACTTACAAGAACAATCTGGACACCTTCCGTATTCTCTTGGGCAGCAAGGTATTCATTGATAACCTTTTTGGAGATAGTCAGTTTTTCTTTCTGATTGATCCAGCCTTTTACCTTTTCAATAACAGCCTTTTGCTTCTTCAATAGAGCAAATCTGTCTTTGCGCATTACTACGTATTTGATAGTAACACCTTCGGCAGAAGCGGCAACCACAGTGTCCTCAATATCCTGTAAGCCGTCGGCCGTTGTAGACTTAGACCAATCCACAGCAGCAACTTTCTTGTTTTCATTAGGCATACCACAGCCTACAAATTCTTCGGTAACAATGCCATTGTTATTGCTTGAATTGAGAATGAAGCCACCTTTAGACATCAATTGCATACACCACCATTCGAAACGGCCACGAACAGCGTTATATACGAAGTCTTGATCTTTAAAAGCAAGGTCTAGAATTGATTTCAAGTCTGCATCACCTTCACAATCCCGGCTAAGTTGCTGGTATTCGTTCCAGTCGCTTTCGTTCATACCGCGTTTTACGGCAGTCTTAGGGATATCACCTGACATCTTGCCGATAACTTCACGTTTCTTTTGCGGTGCAGAAGAATCGAATGAAATAACATCAGCGATAACCGGTGCACCTTTTTCGCCAGTAAGAGTTTCCCATTTCAGAGAGTTCTTCTGCTTTACACCAAAGAAATTAGGGAAGAATACCGGCTTAACTTTACGCGAGTTAAGACGGGCACCCATATTCTTACGGTTCACTTGTTTAATTAAACTTCTTTCCATACATAATTATGAATTAATGGATTACATAAAACGGATAAAATGAAGCAATGCCTTCATTGCTTCGTCAATAGGGTAGGGCATTACTGCCTCATTTACAGTACCACGTACCAGAAGTCCTGATTGCTGGTTAGCAACCGTTACATCAACCTTGTTCATTGTAATAACTTCTGGTACATATTTGAACTTGGCGGCTTTGGCATCAGCTTTGGCAGTAACAAGAACTAATACATTACCTATCTCTGCAGCTCCAATTGGTCCAGCAAGGGTTATCGTATCGTAGCCTGGGTTGGTCTTGTCGATTGCAGAGATTACATCAGCAGCTCCAGTTAAGGCACCACCAACAGTAACAGCCTCTCCAACTTTAAACACATGATTCTTTGCTATCTGAATAGTTACTGCATCAGCATCCGCAACAGCCGTAATTCTTCCGGTCTTAACTGTATGATAAAGACCGTTAGCATCCTTACCTACCATAACAAGCGGAGGAAGTTCATCAATGATTCCCTTCAGTTCCGCACGGGCAATAGTACCACCGCCCTGAATGTCCTCAATAATCTTTTCGATTCCGGGAGCATACTGAAATTCTTTTTGTTTTTTTCTGAACATAGCTTTTAATTATTAGATATTATTCATCGAGGCCAAGACTGGCAGTTCCATTATTTGAGTTTTCTTCGTCTTCCATAAGTTCTAGCCATTCTTTTTCAGAACGTTCTTTGGGCTTGTAGGAATTAGGCTTGTAACCGCCACCGGCGACCTCATCATCTATTACCGACTGTCTGATTTCAGCGTATTCTTCTTGCAACTCTTTAATCTGATCTTCAACAGAAGTTTCAGAATTGACATCAATACGGTTAAACCACTTTTCAGGGAGTTTTGCATCTGCAAATAGTGTTCTGGCTGATGCCTGTTTCGTGGAAGTTGTGACTGTTGATACGACAGAAGATACCGATGCGGTCAACTCGGAGATTTGCTTCTGTTGGGCTTTCAATAGCCTAACTACAGATGCGGGCAAATCTTCGAAGTCTTCATCATCGTCTTCTTCATCATCGTCTTCGGATTTTACTGTTTTCTTAGTCTTTTTAGCCGATTTGATAGGTTTACCATCCTTTAAACCATTGTTCTTTTCATACTCGGCAATAGCATCCTTTTTCGCTTTTTCTATTGCGGATGTGTTTTCAAGATCAGGAAGAATATTGTCTTTGAACAAGGCAATATAAGTATCAATATCATCCTCCTTTTCGATTTTGAAGAGTTTCTGAACCTTTACAGCGTACTTTTCATTTACACCTGCGGCTTTCAAGCCCTTTTTAATTGCATCAATGATTGTCATAACGATTTTCTATTAAAATATAAGGGGAGTAAATTTTTCCTGCTTATATATTTTATTCCGGAATCAATGACTATATTTGCAACATGGATAATAAGAAGAAAGAATATAGAAAGAAAGCTAAAGAACTCGCTCTTCAAAATGGATTCGATCAAGTTTCCTATTATGGAGAATGGAACGGCTATTTAGCATATACAGTATCCCGGAAAGAAGATGCAGGATGTTGTATTGGTTATCCTCGCTTTATCCTTGTTAAAGATAGTGTTGCTACGTTAGCACCATATACTCAATCAGAAGATATAATGGGAATGACTTCCATGCCTAAAGACCATGTAGATACATTACTATAATTTTTTCACTATTCCGTCAATAATATCAGTATTTACCAACAAATTGTCTACACGTAATACATTAACTCCATATCTCAAACTTATTTCCTTTGATAGTTCTCTCCAATTTTTCATCTTTCCAGTTTGTGGGTCATATATTATTATTTTTCCATTATGTAATTTTTCCAGAGTAATAATATGCCCAGAATTCTTGCCTTTCCAAGCAAAATCAATATGATATCTTCCCGGTTCTTTTACTAGTTCAACTAATTCTTTGGTTAACTCTTTTATACTTTTGCTTTTTAAAGCTCCCGATCTTGTTATATCATATATGCCTCCTGCAGTCTGTTTTTTAGGCATAACCATAGTCTTGGGGTCGATCCATGCCCAATTGGTCCGCATTGATAACTCATATGGAATGTTCCCTGTCTTTTGAAGATTTGGTAGAGCTGTAACATTATATCCACGTCTCCTCAATTCATTAGCAACTACGCAAGACTGGCAATTTACACTATATTCGCTTGCTTTTCCATAATTAATGTTTCCCCGTAACTCATTAGCTTCTTCGAAGGTCATTTCTTTGCCTTTTTTTACACCAATCTTCTGTTCTATTTTGGCTTGGTTGAAGTTTCTTACAAATCGGTCTTCCCATCTTTTTTGAATATCATTTTTCTCTGCATCAGTCTTGATACGTTTAGGTTTAGAAACCTTTATAACTTCATTCGTAATAGGTTGGGAAACTATTTCTCTTTGTAGTCCTCCATCATTGGTAAAGTTATCCTTGTACCAGAAAGCAGATTGTAATCCATCTTTATTTTCGCTGACGAAATCCTTTGCCGCCTGGGGAATATCCGTAATAGTTTGGCCTTGCGGAACTGTGTCATTCAGCAAGAAATCAGCAAAGTCTTCCGGTTCCATGGTGATAGGAGTAGCAAAACAGATACAAAAAGGATGAAAGCCTGTAAACTTGAACGTTTTCGGATATTTACCTACCATTGCATCACATATCTTGCACGGTCCTCGATTATTGGCCGAGCGATGTACCTCAATACCTAATATGAAGTCCTGTTTGCTCCAACGTTCATAGTCCGCACTACGATAAGCAATGTTCGTAGTTGTAGCAGATGTCCGGAGAGCGTTCTTATATGCTGAACGATAAACACCTTGTCCTGGATGATAATTCTTCATTGGTTGTGATAATACCAATTCACCTTTCTCATTCCGGATCCTGCGAAAGCGTTTTTGGGGATTTTGCAAAATTTGCCGTATATCGCTACTGATTCCGTTTGCATTACGTCCGGCAACTACGCCACTATCAAGATAGAATTCGAGTTGCGATTTCGTTTGTTGCGTAATATTCCAAACTCTATCAGATAACTTGAATCCGTTAGCATCTATATCGTTCTTTAGAGTTTCAAATGCAGATAAACTATGAGCGAACATACCATCTTTTGTTGCACTGGAAATAGACATTCCCTTGATGAACTGGGAAATAAAATCATCATTCTTTCTTTCTGCTCGATCCCAGCCGTCCTTTTGGAATGCAGAGATATTAGCATATAGCATTGATTCAAGATTCAGCAGTTCCCGGTCAACTGCACTCTCTATTCTCTGATTACGTATCCATACGTTATTTTTCCCCGCATCAGACCATTTATGGAGATACGGGGAAACAGAAAGAATAAATTGATTAAAGATATTAGCTATTACGGCCTGCTGTGCAGCAATTTTCTGTATATGTTGTTTATCGTAGAAAGAAAGTCCGGGCATAGATTATAAAGTTGCTCCAATAAATGAATTATTCTGTGCAGTCTCTTTTTCGTCTTGCTTCTTACGATTCAATTCTGTTTCCACATCGTCAGTGTATGGTGAATTCTTTATAATCGTTTCCTTGCTATTGAATTGAGAAGCAGTTTCAAGGTTCTTGAGTTCTTCAGCTAGATCTTGTGGGAGAATGCTACCAAACTCAACCTCAATGTAGTTATCATTTAATTGCGATGCATATTTAGTGTGCGTAATATTAGCCATTCCAGCCTGAACTATTGCCACTGTACGTTGAACTGCCGGGCCGAATATCTCCATTTGTTCAGATGCCTTAATCTCTGCATCAATCAACATAAAACGACGTGAGGTACCACTAAGGTTGCCAAGCCCCATTAGTTTACTCATAGATAAATCAGGACTTGAAGATCCGGAATGTATTGCATCATCTAACTGGTTAAGTTCAAGTGTTACGGATTCACAGGACTGTTGCCATGCTAAGTAATCTGCATCACCATGATATGTATTACCGGTATCCGCATCTACTTCCATAGTAAAGTTTAACTCTTTGCCTACAGTTTCTTTGCTCGGAAGATTAGCCAAACCATAAGTTTTCAGTATCGGTTCGGAAAAGTAGTCATTAGTATCTGATAGGCGGGAAAGTCTCATTTCTTTCTTGTCTATCAAATTAGCGACATCTTCCCAATCCGGACAATCGACTTCGGCATATACTACCGGAATCTTGCCAAAACGATTCTTTATCTTTTTCACTTGCCAAACACCGTCCATAATACCGGAGTAGATAACATCTTTCGTATAGACTTTCACGCATTCGCAAGTACGGCCATTGACTTCTGCATTGTACTTATAGATAAAGCCGTCCATATCGTCGTCTTCATCAAAGTGTGGATAAAACTCACATTCGACATTACTATCCTTGGGAGTAGATAGAATCTTAACCTTCAACTGGCTTTTTCCATCATCTTTAGTGACCGGATAGAATACAATAGCTGCTTTGGTTTCAGACAATACCTTGCGAGCAAACTCTTTCAATACCGATTGCATTTTGAGCTTTCGCCTATAGACTTTCTTAAACTCATCAAATCCGTCGTTCGAATCTTCTGCTGTGATAGTCATTTCACCGCCAAACAGAAAAGCAACAGATGTGCGGACGATCTTTTTAGGTAGATTTGTTACAACTTTTGCTACATCGACAGTTTTATCCTCTAGTCTTATTGGCTTTTCGGTTCCTGTATCGGGGTCAACTTCTACTTCTGTGTCTGAATATACAGCAATCTTTTTAGGCTCCCGATATCCGACAGATTCTTTACGTCGGGTTCTGTCACCATTGTATTCCTCCATATACTCACGAGGATTACGATTCTCACGGGTATCAACGCATAAATCACCTACTATGCTACCGAAATCTTCATTTTTCAGAATATCCTTAATGTCTGGCATATACTTTTCTCTTAAAATATACACAGAAAGGAACTTATCCGCGTCCTACCTTACGAGTTTGCTTCTTAAATTTCAAGCCAAGTGACTCTGCAAACTCTGCAAGGATTGTCATGCCATCCGGAGCATCGTCATGAGCGTTATCACCCTCGCGCTTGTAACTGGTAAACGCTTTCATGAAACGACCGTAGTCTGATCCTTTAGAATATTCTGTTTCATCAAGAAAAGCACAATGCTTCTTTATCCAGCCAGCTTTCATGATGATACGTGTTTCCTTGTGCTGTGTTGTTGCCCGGGCTTGAATCATACACGATTTCTTTTTAGCTGTAACAAGTTTGCGTACATTGATAGCAAATATACGCCCGCCATTGTTTGATTCAATACGTAGTTGATCGCACTCTGTATCAATAACCATTTGCGCCAGGCGCGGTTCTGTGACTTCGACAGGATCTTTAGTGAAAAGAATATCGGTAATGAAGTATTTTGGACCAAACACCTTTGCGAATGGTGCGCAGAAATCATCATCTCCTTTATCAGCAGTATCACAGGCTCCGAGTGTTCCATCAGGTTTTTTCCCTGCAATATCGGCAAGTTTGAAGCGCATGAGAGACGATTTGGGGAATAGTAACCCTTTGGCCTCGAACGGTTCCTGCATATACTCGGCCATCCAAATACTTTCGTCTGTTTCAGAACGTAATTCCTTGTAATATTCTGTAGTATGAACATCGGCGCAGAAAGTTTCATCATTCTCATCCAGCGCAGCAATACGAATGATTTCATTGTACTTGCCGGCTTCTTCCATGCGTCCAAGGACATCATTAGAGGACCAGCGAGTACCAATATCAATCATACAGCAGCTTCCTTCAATACGGGAGTCATGCGTACCCTGCTTCCAAGACCATACCTTTTCATTGTTATTATCCGATAATGCATCTTCCAAACTCTTGTACAAGTCATCCGTCATGGCGAGCATTGACGCACCAAATCCAATAACGGTACCACCAACACCACCACCGAAGTAGGATACTTGTCGTGCGCCTTCCACACTCCAGCTCTTGACATTCTGCTTATCACCCTTTAAATGGATATCGGGAAATATTTCTTTAAAACGCCTAGATTTCACAACATCTCGAGTGTCGTATGATAGTTTATTATAGAGAGTATCCGAACAACAGTTACGCATAACTGACTCTTCCGGAAAGTGTCCGTACATCCAGGCAATGAATAGAGAAGATATATAAGACTTTCCGGCACGTGGCGGCATACTGACAGCAAGACGGTAGATTATACTGGCAGAATATGATTCATACACACGCATGAACGCTTCTGCGACCTTTTTTAGGAACAGACGTTTAGAGAAAAACTTCGGATCATAGTACAAACAAAACGCCCAAAAGTCTTTCTTTGCTATTCGTTTGCGGAGTATGGTAGCAGCCTTTGCTTTACGAATCAATATTTGTCTTTTACTCTTCTTCTTTGCCATCAATTATAGCCTGTAGTTGTTCGTCACTCAATCCTTCCAATTCATCACCAAGGTTCACATTTGCATCAACTTCTTTTTTGTCTCTCCATTTCTCCGGCTGCCGGTTCTTCAGCCAGAATATAGCGGCTGTCGTATCAGGTGGGTAATGCTCAATATATTCTTTTGAGTCTGTTATTCTTCCTTCGGATGTTGCAAATTTTGTTGCCTTACAGGAATAACCGATAGCACGATTATATAACCGAGATGCAACGTTCGCATCCGCAATATTCTTTCCTTTTTTTAGGGACTCAAGAAATTCGGGATAGTCTTTTTTCCATTTATTTAAGGTTTGCTCTGAAACAGAGAAGAATTCGGCGAGCTCTTTATCTGTTGCACCCAACAAACAAAGCTTTAGAGCTTGATCGGCATACTCTATTCTGTACTCTGATTTACGCCCTCTTTTTTTCTTCTCGGCCGGATTCTTCTTCTCTGTCATAAACTAACCAAAACTAGCAAATTGTGATAATTCAGCCCTCAATTCAGGCAACCTTCCATTATCAAAATAGAAAGAAGAACGCATTTTTCCCTGTTTTTTTACTCCACGCATGGTTTTACACAAGTGTTCTCCTTCCATAATAATACCAACTGCTAACGGTGGGTGTTCTTTTCCGAGTGCATCCACTATCATCGTAACGACATCTTGAGCTAGTCTCTCCTGTACCTGTAAGCGGGCTGCACAATAATCGATAACGCGGCCAATCTTTGAGATGCCTAATATGCTTCCTTCCGAATTAGGAATATAGGCAAACCAATACTTTCCGAAGAAAGGCATCATGTGGTGCTCGCACATTGAGTAGTAGTTACCAGAGTCTGCAACTATGCTATTAAAGGATAATCCATCTTTACCATTGGGGAAAGTTGTTATTTTCGGTGCCTGTTCAGGATCATACCCGCGAAATAGTTCTTTCCACATTCTGACAATGCGTTCCGGTGTTCCTTTTAATCCTTCGCGTTCTGGATTGTCACCAATATACGATAAGATTGTCCTTACTGCACATTCAATATCTTTTGTGTCTGTAGACTTAGTTTCCATTTTGGGTGTTCTTTTACGTAGTTAATAACTTCTTCTGTGTTTTGACAGGAACATGGTTGCAGATAATATACTGCAGCTGTCATGGCTTCATAGGTTGACAGATCTTGCCCTGTATAGACGACTTTTATTTCGTGAGGATTGACAACAATAACTTTGCTTCCTTCTTTCGGTGAGCAAGTAATCCAATCAATACCGATAGGAAGGGGAACTGTCCCGTTTGTTTCTATCTGAATAAACTTTCCTGCCTGATGGAGCTTATCGATAAACTCTCGGTCTATCTGCAGCCCCGGCTCGCCACCCGTTAAAACTACGAAGCGGGTAGGGTAGAAGCAAACCTCTTTGATAATTTCCTCATCCGACATTTCTCTTCCGGAAGAATGTTGTGTATCACAGAAGGGACATTTCAAATTGCATCCGGAGAAACGAACGAAAACAGCAGGAGTACCAGTACGATAACCTTCTCCCTGAATACTGTAAAAAATTTCATTAATCTTTTTCATACCACGCAATATTATTTTCTGATTCTTGTACCATTACTTTAAAACATCCCGGGATCTGATCACAAATCCATTTTGCCATATTCTCCGCAGTTGTATTGAAGGGAAGAATCTCATTCAGATTTTTGTGATCTAGTTTGTCCTGGATCTTCTGTTTGATATGTATAAAATCGACTACCATACCGTCTTGATTTAATGTCTTTGCACGACACCAGACAATAATAATCCAGTTATGTCCGTGCAGGCTCTGGCATTTACTCTCGTAAGATAGCTTCAAACTGTGTGAAGCTGAAATTTCAATACGCTTTTTTACTATGTACATAATTTCATCTTTGGTTACCTAATAAATAATCATATTCATGCAAACATAACTCACCGGCCAAACAAATTTTTGCCAAAGTGGGTTTAGAGCGAGGATTGAATCGATACTTTTTTACTAATTGATCGATACTTTCTGCATAAAATTCTAATAACTTTGATTCATCTAAATTTTTAATGTGTTTTGTTAGTTTCTTCCCATTAATGACAAATGGAAGTTTCGGCCATCTTACAATAGCACTCCAAGTTGTACTATCAGCACTCGTGCAAAAGCTATTCTCTTTCAACATTTTGGATTCGGTGCATCCCAACAGATGTATATCAATTTGAGGCTTTTTCTTCTTGATATATCTAGTCAGATAGGCAACATCTGTTTTGTAGGTTCGATTCTTATGTATTCTCAACTCTGGAACACTTATTGCAATATAATCCGAGAAGTCTATCAAGCGATCAAGTCCCTTCTTTCCGTCTTCTAGATGAAAAACGTTGATTATCCTGTTATCAGGAAGAAGACGTTTCATCTCTTTTCTGAATTTCCAGGCAATTTCTGGGGAAAGAATTTTTTGGCAATCAACTTCAACACATGTTCCAGTGAATCCTGTTTCTTTCACAAATTCGACTAACTTCAACATCCAAGTGTATAAGAATTCTTCATCATGTTTTCCTTTGTTTGCTCCAAACATTAAAGTAAACAGTCCGGAATCCATTATTGCATGCTCACCAAGAGAAGATACTAATGAAGGAATGATATTATTTCTATTTTTATTTGAAAGCTTGCCATTAATCATTTGTTTGACGAATGGATAGCATGTAAAAAGGAAATACTTTACTCCTACAGTATGAAGTGCCGTTAGTTTATCCAGATTTTCGCATCCTGCAAAATGAACTTTAAGATTATCTTTGAATAGCGGCTCCACCGAAATCATCCTCCAATACTTCAACTTCATTCATACTAGAAAAACGATTTAGAAGCCATTGCGCAATATCTTCACATGAATATGAACCAAATTCACATGGTGATCCAAATTCATTCTGCAAAGTGCTTTCTAGCTTTTTCTGCATCGTATAAATTTCAATTTCTCTGTTATTGTGTGAAACCTCGAACTTGCATCGTATTACAAATACGTGCCGATGCCGTGCTGATAAATAAATGCATGAAGGAGGTGCATCCGGATAGGAATGAAAACCAATTACTTGATTATAGGTAATAACTCGTTTATTCATCGTCATCCTCCTTTTCATATACATTTCTTCCACAGAAAGGGCAGATCAACACTTTTTCTTTTTTTGAAGCTGGTTGAGTACTCCCACTAAAGAAATCGTCCAATTTATCTTCATCAATGTTGAAGTTAGGAATATTCAAATTCCATTCACCTAACATATCAAGATTAAAATCATCAACGATAGCAGAGAAGTTAAAACGAGAAGTATCGGAAGTATGATTATCTGCCAAGGCTAGCAGTTTTCTCTTTTCATCTTCCGTAGATAAATCTTTGCGTTTAATAACAATGAGCTCCGTTCCGTCAGACTCTACAATACGCACTTTGAGACCTAACTTTTGAGCTTCCTCATACACGCCGTTTCCAGCGATTAACACATTGTCACGGTCGGCCAATACGGACCGACCGGCTCCACATTCAACGAGGCTTTTATGAATAAGCCGCTTGTTTTCGTCCCCATGGATACGATAGTTCCGGGGATCAATCTTAATTTCTACTTTTTCTTCCATGACCAAGGAATTTTCACTAAAATATAGTTTCCCCGGCTATTTTCTTTCTAATAAGTTCCTGCACTCCGTTATAAATTTCATATAGTTGTTTCAATGTCTCCGGACCTTCCCAGTCGGAAAAATTACCGTCCTGGAAGAAATGAAACTCAAAAACACGAGCTGCTACTGGACCTAAATCAAGGCTTTCAAACGTATCTCTTACTAAATGCAGTTTATTTAGTATTTCAGTATTTCTATCTTCTGATTCATCCGGGATATCTTCAATATCCAGCCTTGAATAATCTACATTATCGTCCACAGGCAGGGGCTTGTATCTACTCCTATACTGTGAAGTAGGAGAGGATGCGTTTAGCTTTATCATCTTCAAAACAAAGAAATCAAGCTCTGTATAGCCATTTTTTTTTGTTTCAAGTAGTTTGTCCAGCAACCTGTTTTTCTTTTGAAGGAGCGAACAAATAACCTCATTCAAGACATCTGTCGCTTCATCAGGAATGCCGGCAAGCCCACAATGATACAAAGAGTAATCAAGCCAGCGTTCGTAACGTTTTGTTATGTAATTATTTACTGCTTTACTTGCCATAAGCACAAAGATTTTATATATTTGCTGTTCCTAATAGCTATAAGCTTTGTGCTTATGAGAGTGGTCGGCGGTGGTACGCTGGCCGCTTTTATTTTTGCATTTCTTCGTACACCAAAAGCACACGTTTACATCTATGTGCCTCTTTTAATTCCTTTCGATATACTTCGATATCATCCGTTAAATCTTGTACTCTGTTAACTACGGACTTGTTTAAAATGCTATCTATTAACTCAACTCTTGTAACTTTGTATTTCATATTGTTTCCTCCCAGTCATAGTTCCATAATCCTAATTTTCCTCTTACATTTTCAATTGGCTTTTCAAAGAGAACGGGATTAGTGAGTACCCAGTGAGAAACACCTTTATCCGCCCATATTGAGGGATGATTTTGCACACAGTCTACAATCTCTACACTACCGATGATGGAGCCAAAAGGAAGATCGTTGAAACCTATACGGCTCATAGGTGTATTGAGCACCTTTAATCTTTGGCTTGGCTGTAAGCAACCAAACTTAGCAATATCTCCCTTTGCACTTGAATGTATAAGTACACGTCCACGAAAATTTGTTTGCCAACTCCGGTTCTCAATATCTTTGATACCGTGAACGATCAATGAGGCCCACGGCTGTTTTACTGTCAATACTTTAACTCTCATTTTCTTTAGTTTTAGCAATGTTATAATTACACAAATACATCCCGATATCCATTTCGGCTACATCTGGAGGAGGAATACTTTCACCGTAAATCTTACGTAGAGCCTCTTTATTGCCTCCCCATGCTTTCCAAAGTACCATGGGCTCATACTTATCAGGCAGATATGGAAATAGCTCACAGAAGGTTTTGAAGTCCTGTTTTGCTTTTTCTCGTTCTCTTCTGGTATTTTGAACTCCCGTTACGATATCTTTAATCAAGTTCTCATTGCGGGAATAGCCAGTTTCAGCCTTTTTTCGTACAAGTTCATTTTCTCTATGCTCAATTTCGCGTCGCCTGTCTTTGCAAAATTCGACAAGTGCTACCATAATCGCTTGATTATTGATCTTCGATCCCCAGACGAATTGTCCGCGGCTGCCGTTCTTTAGTTGGGAGAAGAAGATACATAACTCGGCTAAATTCAGGTACCAGTAGCTAGATAGTATCGACAGGGCTGTTTCTGCCAGCTGGGCATTAGTCAACTCAACACCGGCATATCTCAGCACAGATTTCAAATGCTCGGTAATGATCTCTACCGATGTTGAGTTGCTAAAGCTCCTGTTTACGTCTGCCAAAGTGGGTATATTCTCTGCATTAGCCACATCTGACAATGAGACATTACAGTTTAGTTGTGCGATTGTACCGCTCCATTCAGCGACCAATTGAGAGGCTGTCGATCCAGCTTGTAAGGCCTGCTGTATCGGCGTTAGTTCCTTTCTGATTGCTGTCTTCTGGACAATCTGTGACGGACTTAGCACTACCTGCAGTTCTGTTTTTATTAGTTCTCCGTTCATCTTTCTTGTTTTTAAGCTCAATTTTCAACCAACTAGCAAAATGGGACATAGCATCTTTGGGAGACTTCGCTGTTTCGCCTTTATTCTGTTGCTCCATGAAAAACTGCTTCAAATACTCGTAAAAAGCTTCTAGTGTAAAGTCATTGTAGCCGGAAGAACGAGTATTCATCGTTACTGTTTCCGCCCATGATTGATTTGATTTAAGTTCAGCATAGCAATCATCTAAGGACTTATCGAAGAAGCTATCCGCCGGAAAAAGTTCTCCCACGCGTATATGTGGGGGAGAAGATTTTCTTTTATTTACTTTACTTTGTTCATTATCACCTACATTTATTGAGTTATTGACGTCATTAATCGAGTTATTGACGTCATTAATCCAAAAATCAGGGATAATTTCAACATCTTTCCTTTTTGAAGTGCAGCTTTTAAACCTATTTTGAATACCACGGGAAGATAAAATATGGAACTTTCTATACAGGGTGTTATCGAATAATTCCACTTGTAGGGCCTTCTTCACGACTTCACTTACGGCGCCCTCGGATACCCCGACTATATCAGCAATATCAAAAGGCATTTCTTTGTCCCACACGATGTAATACCCTTTATCCTTGTAGATATTACATAGCAGGCAAATTAGTATAGTGACGGAATTTGGGCCACAAGCATTTATTATCTTGCGTACTTTCCTATCAGATAAGAAATCTGTATCTAAAGGAAAATAATCCAGTCCCTGTTTTAATGGTCTTGCCATATTTAGATCTTTTTTATGCCGTCAGCTTTTGACGTATTAAGTTCATATTCTTTGTTACGAGCCCGATAATGCGTTCATGATACTCGGTGTTTTGGTTACAGACACCACGAGATTGAACAATACTTAACGTCTTCAAATTGACCTCGACTGTTTCAACATGTTTCTTGCCTATTCGGGCAGAAAGAATGAGTGAATCCTTTTCTTTATAATATTTATTTGTAAAGACGCAATGGTGCATGATTTCACCTTCTTGTTGAAACTCTTCAATACTTTTGAGCGGTACTACGACTATTTTACCATCAGACATTTTTAGGTCAAAGAACTTCGATTTTTCTTTGATATAATTCTCTGCATCCTTCTTGAGTTTAAGCAATTGTTGCATTTCTTTAGCCTTGCGTTCTTTTTCATCATCACGTTTCTTTCTCGCCACATACAAGTCATGAGCTTTTTTTAGATTCTTAGGACAAACGTAATGAGCGTTATGCAGATCTTTATGATAATGATCTAGTAGTTTCAGATAATCAAACCACATCGAAACATCTTTAATCCGATATTTATTACGAAGACAAATTTTTATAGACGGCCAATACATATCAATCTTGTAACGGTGTCCCTCGTAATAATCTATTAATTCATAACGTCTTGCCTTTAGAAGTGTTTCAGCCTTGGGAGAATGGGGAATTGTATTGGTGGCAGTAAGAAATGACATACCGCGTAATTTACAATCTATACCCATTCGAATATACTTAGGTCTAAAGACAGAGGCCGGATGATAGCGTTCGCAATAAATATCATTGCTATAGTTGTAATAATATGATCCAACAACTTTATTCCGTATCTCCAGATCTCCGTACCAACCACTGAATCCCGTATTATTGGCACGAGCTATTACTTCCCGGTTACCGTCGTCTTTTATCCAATGTTGTAGTATCTCACGAATATAATAACGAGGCTTTGTTTCTGCTCGGTAATAAGCAATCAATTCAAAACTTCGGATAACTTGGAATTCCTCACAAATTTCTGCCTTGCCAATAAACATTGTCTGTTTATTGATACGCTTCCTCGACTGTTCTATTTTCAAAGACGTATCACAATGAGGACAAACAGCACGTTTACGTTTTACAAGTTCCGGAGCGAAGCGTTGGCCGCACTCCATACAGATAATACGTGACTTGGTTGCATATCCTATATGTTTCAAACACTCATTCTTAGCCCAGTCAATCATCAAACTCTCAATATTAGGTAGCTGGCTACTTAAATTAACAACTCTAAGCTGTAACTTTGTTCTTGGTCTCATAAGTCTTCAAATAATAAAAATTGTCCGGAAGGTATTTCCTTTTTCTTTCCTTTACGTTTATTATTAGCAATCTGCTCCGGTTTGGTCTTCTCAATAGATGGTATAAGTTCCTTTTTCTTTTCTGGTCGATTAGAAACAACTGCTTTTGTTGCAGGCTGCTTACTAACTTTGATATCATCTTCATCATAGTAATGAACTGCCAATCCGAATACTTCATCGTCAGACATACATACAACACTACCACCACGTTTTTTGGCTTCTCCTATGATATAGTCGTAACATTCATCTATATTCTTGTTTGGCTTTGCGTAGGAAGTGGCAAAGAGGGGATCACTCTTTGCTCTCTCTTCCAAATACGATTGAATAACCTGTTTAGCTGATTGGTATTCTTTTCCCATAGTATCAATAGTTAATAGATAAAGGCATTAATAAATAAGTCAAGCTACGAACTTCTTCATCGCAGCGAGTAAGAATTGAGGCTTTTGACGGGTCACTCATAGTAATAGCAATATCCTCGGAGGGAATATTGTTTATCATTTCGATTAAAAAGCTGCTCTTAAAGCCAATTTCAATATTACAACCCGTTCGTAGAGCAACAGTTTCTTCAGCTGATTTACAGAAGTCTAAATTATGGGCTGTAATTTTAAGGGAATCAGGACAAAACTTGAGTATCACCAGAGAAGAGTTTTCATCACAGAAAACAGATACGCGTTTTAAGGCTGATACAATATCGGTTCTTTTCAATACTGCACGGTTGGGTTGCTTTTGAGGGATAACAGCACGATAATTAGGGAACCGGCCTTCAATCATGCGGCAGATTAAACGGTATGAATCAAACTCAAATAAAATATTAGTCTGATTTACTGATATTTCTACTTCCATGCAATCTTCCGGAACAATATTAGAAAGGACTTTGGCAAATTTACTTGGAAGAATGAAGGCTGCCCGTTCCTTGCGCGTATAAGCAGAAGGATTCTCAATCATCGCAAGTCGGGTACCGTCTGTTGCAACAAATGAGATAGTATCTAAATCTATATCAAAATAGACTCCATTCAGTACTGGACGTAATTCGTCATTGGCACTGCAAAACAATACTTGCCTTATTCCATATAATAAGTCATTTCCTGATACAAGTAATGGGGTAGCAGTATTATCTGTACTCATTGTCGGGTATTGATCTCCTTTTTCAACAGGTATAGAAAACTTTCCATTAGCATATTTGACTACCAATTCTTTTTCGTAGAGATGAATAGTTAATGGCTGCTCCGGGATTTCTTTTAATCCATCAAGTAATGTTTTGGCATTAGCCATAAAAGAACGATCAGTAAAGTCTGTTTTACCGTCAATATTGGTAGAGATACGCCCGCCTTCTTCTCCTGCTGTAACTAGGATGATACCAAATTCATCGACGACAAACAAAAAGTTGTCATAGGCCGGTATTGAATTTTTGGGCTGTATGATTCGCCCGATTGATTTAAGCTTATCTAATAAAGCTGTTTTTGAAACTGTAATTTCCATGCGTCATTGTTTTGTGGCGCATAGCGTAAAAATGAGATGAGTTTCAGTAATATGAACTATTGAAGCATATATATGCAATAAAAGCCGGATAAAATCATTGTTTTATCCAGCTCAACACCATTTCGGTTGCAAATATATATAGAGTTTTTGTTTTTGCAAACGTTTCAGGTCTTTTTTTCTTCTTTTTTTTGCAATAAGTCCAAAACAGCACGATTTGCTTTATCACAAATACTATAATCTATATCAATGTAGATATCGGCCATTTTATAATCGTTATTCACATGACCAAGGCAGAAATCAATATCAGCTTTAGGAACTCCAGCCTTGTTGCGCGCCAAACTGGCCCAGCTGTGGCGCGCCCAGTTCGTGGTGATCTTGAAATCGAGTTCTAAGTTCATGCAAATGTCTTTCAGCCCATTATTGACTGCCCGCATAAAATTATTCAAGTTACAATAGTTGGTATGAAAGTAGGAGAGGAAATAACCCTCTGTGTATTTATCAAGGAGGATGCGGAGTTCCGGTTCTATTTTTATCGAAAGCGGTATTTGCTCATGATTGTTCCGCGTTTTTGTTTTGGAACGTGTGTATTCCAGCCTTCCGCGACGTTCACATGACATGCTATATAAATCATTGATATTGATTCCCATCATATAGAACATCATCATAAAAACATCACGAGCCATATTAGTACATTTCTTATCAGACTGAAAATCTCGGATTTTTAATAAGGTGTTGGTATCTATATTCTTTCGTTTTCTCCGATACTCCGGGATTTCAACTTTCTTGAATGGGTCGCCAGGAATCCTTATAATATCAAAGTCTTCGTTATTATAATAGAGTTTTGCCTTGTTATACAATGCTCTTATTCCCCTAAGATAATGGCTTACCGTGCCTGGTTCTAAAGGTGTGCCGGCAGGTCCGGAGTGATATAAGTCTTTGATCATCTTATTCAGCATGAATGAAGTGATAAGTTTTATATCTATCTTTTTTCTTTTCATGTACCAACATAGGGTATCGATAGAAGATCTGTACCATTCGGCAGTTTTTCTCTTTTCCGTTTGAATTACTATATTTTGAGTAAACTCTACAAAATCTATAAACTCGGCATCAGGAACTAATGATTTTTCTATTTCTTCTTTTAAGTCCTTACATGACATAAATTGGGTTCTTTCTTGTCCTAGCTTCAAATACTCTCTCCTGATCTTTTGGATATACGCATTTATTTCGTACTCTATCATTTCACTGTTAGGTACGTTGGGTAGGATCCGGCCGGAGTCGTCCATGTTTTCTGGGCGGATATAGTAGCTGGTTGCTATATACTGGGATTCTCTATTATGATAGATTCTGATTTTTATATTTGATGTTCCATCTTGTTTTATATGTCTTCCTGTTTGGAAAACGATTGCTTTAAATGTTGCCATACTGTTTTAATGTTTTTTAAATGTTTAAAATTGCATTAAACAGCTTGAATCGGGGTAAATTGGCGGGAAATTGCTTTATTTTCCACTAAATAGGTGCAAATAGAAAAACTTGTTCAAAGATAGTTCAAAGAATTATCCCTTTTATTTGCCCCAAAATAGGGTATAATTGGGTCTATTTTGCACAAACAAAAAAAGCCGATACAAACTGTATCAGCTCAACACCATTCAATTTTTCTTGACTTGAATTTTTCGTCGGGGTAGCGGGATTCGAACCCACGACCCCCTGCTCCCAAAGCAGGTGCGCTAACCGGACTGCGCTACACCCCGAAAAACTTTGAACTTAATAACCCTCTTTTTTGTAGTCGGGGTAGCGGGATTCGAACCCACGACCCCCTGCTCCCAAAGCAGGTGCGCTAACCGGACTGCGCTACACCCCGAAAACTTTGGGGTTATTATTTCCAAAAGCGGTGCAAAGATAGGGAGTATTTTTTAATTAACAATAGCTAAGCGAATGTTTTTTATTTATTATTTTTCAATACCTTGAATCTCATTACTTTGCGGCCTCACTTTTTTTCTTGGCAGAGATCAGAAGCATCATGGGACGCCGTAGTTCATCTTTCATTCCCGGAATAGTATCCAACAACTTTTCGTCGGGTTGTGGCTCTATCAGTTCGCATATCTCAAATCCGGTTTGAAGGAGGCCATTTATATAGGTAGTCAATGTTTTGTGGTATTTGACCACTTCTTCGCCCAGAAAGACTGCCGTGCGTTTACCTTCTGTAAAATAACGATCTACCGGCCAATGGATAGGATTCCCCTCTTGGTCGTAATACCAATCCTGGTCGCCGTAAGCTGTAAATATCGGATGCTCTACGGAAAAGACAAAAGCACCTCCCGGAGTTAAGCAATGATTAATTTTCCGGCATATATCTATAAAAGATTCGAGGTAATGGAAAGTTAATGAGCTGATAACCATATCATAAGAATCCGGCTGAAAATCAAAGTCCTCGATAGCCATACATTGATATTCAATGAGTGGAGAAGAGTTTCTTTTCCGGGCTTCTTCAAGCATTTTTTCGGAAATATCAATTCCGGTAACACGTGTTGCTCCATGTTCTATTGCATAAATGCAATGCCATCCGAATCCGCAACCTAAGTCCAACACCCTTTTCCCTGCAAAATCGGGGAGCATTTTCTGTAATACGTGCCATTCTCCAGCACCTTTCAAACCATCCACCGAACGGGACATTTGCGAGTATTGGCTAAAGAAGCGATTGTTATCGTATTTGTTTTCTTTCATAATCTATAAAGAGGATAAAGTGGAATGAAAGCACAAATATAGGATTTAGTTTGTATATGATGGAAAAGATATACATAAATAATCTGTGGGTATGAACCATCTTTCGCTGTTTTCTGTTCTCTAAATAAGAAATTAAAAATGAAAAGCCTTATGAAAACAAAAAAACAAAACGAAGCAAGTGAAAAAGAAGTGCACTTGTTAGAGCAAAAAGGATATGAAAGAATGGTGAATGAGATTGTCCCCGTACAACAGGCGGAAGCATATCGCAAGCCGAGTAACAAAGCAGTCAAAGAGGCTGTCAAGGAACTGAATCCCGATACGAATAGTCTGGGTAGCAGAGGATAATTCCTCTTCTGCTACCCAGATTATTACATCACTCCCAAAGGTTCAGGAGGCTTTCAGTGATTCTCATTTAGGGAAAGTAAGAATAAAACAACTTCCTTTCCCTGATTCCGATTTTACGTTGATACTTCCGTCATGCAAAGTCATGATCTGTTTGCACAGGCTCAATCCGATGCCCGAACCGGATGTTTTGGTAGTAAAGAAAGGGACGAAAATCTTATCCAGAACATCTGGCAAAATTCCCTCACCATTATCAGATATTGTGAATGTTGGGTTGCCTTTAGAAAAGAACTTTATCTCAATGTTTTTATCTGTTCTCCGCTCGCACGTTTCGCGGGCGTTTTTTAACAAGTTGATAAGCACTTGCTCTATCTGTGCCCGGTCTGCGTATAAATATAAATCGGATGCGGGCATTTCGAAATGAATATACTCTTCCGGGAATAATTTCTTTAAGTCCATAAACAATTCTGCAACAGATACTTTAGTGCGGACAGGCATCGGAATTCGTGTCAGTCGCCGGTAATTCTCCACAAATCCCAGTAATCCCTTACTTCTTCTGTGAATAGTCTGCATAGCTTGCAACATAACAGAATACTCCTTTTCTCCGAGTGATTCGGGGATTCCCCTTTCACTTAACGTTTCCGAAAGAGAAATAATAGGAGTGATGGAGTTCATGATTTCGTGCGTCAATACACGAATCAGCTTTTGCCAGGCCTCCATTTCATTACGTTCCAGTACAGAATGAATATTCTTCAGACTGATTAACCGCTGCTTCTTCCCCTGTGTGGCAAATGTGGTGCAGGAAATAGCCATTTCCAGAACGATACCATTCTGCTCGATGCGGATCATGGACATATCATTGCTGATAGAAGCCTCCTGAAGAACGTCCGGCAGTTGTGATATTTGCCCCAGATGGGCCACTGCAGCCTGATTCATCCATTCGATGTGCCCGGAAGCATCGGTTACGAGTACGGCAGTATCCACCTTATTTAATAAATTCTCGTAATACTGATGCTTGACTTCCTCTGCCAATAACTTTCCCCGAAAGTCCTTTAACGCATTAGAAAGCTCCTGCGCCCACTCATCCATCATCTTATTTTTGAAAGGCGGATGAAGATTCTGCGTCATATCGTTGTAGCGAAGTCCATCCGTCAATCGTCGTAACAAGGCGATTTGCTTGAACTGTATTCGGTAGAGATGTATACCGGTACCTATCAAAAAGAGAATGCAGACGGTAGTGCTGAACCATAACTGCCTTTGATACAGCAGACAACTGCCGATAGAAAGCAGAAAAATAACTAAGATGTGCAACGCTACTTTAAACTCAAATCGTTTCATAAGCCTAATTTTTCAAGTTTGCGATACAATGCAAAACGGGTAATCCCTAAATATTCGGCGGCACGGGAGATGTTTCCGTCGCTGATCCGGAGCGCTTTCTCAATGGCCTGCCGTTCCAGTTGTTCGAGATTCAGTACCATTTCTTCGTCCTTTTTCTGTTTAGGTGTCGCATGAAAAAGGAAGTTTTCAGGTTTTAGCATGGAGCCGTCTCCCAAGATTACGGCACGTTCTATCGTATGTTGAAGTTCCCTCACATTTCCGGGCCATGCATATTTCAGCAGTTTGTTTTTGGCTTCCCGTGTCAGTCCGTGCATTTCCTTTTTATATTTGCGGGCATAACGATCTAAAAAGTGTTCGGCAAGCAAGATGATGTCATTGCCCCGTTCCCGGAGTGGAGGTATATGTATTTCAATCGTGTTGATACGATATAATAAGTCCTGACGGAAATTCCCGTCTTCCACCATCTGCCGGATATCGGCATTGGTGGCACAGATTAAACGGACGTCGATGGGAACAGTCTGCGTACTTCCCAAACGACTGATTTGCCTTTTTTCGATGGCAGTCAGTAATTTAGACTGCATAGGAAGTGAAAGATTACCGATTTCATCGAGAAATAAAGTCCCGTTGGTCGCCACCTCCATTCGTCCCGCTTTTGACTTCTTGGCATCGGTGAAAGCGCCTTTTTCGAAACCAAACAGCTCACTTTCAAATAATTGTTCGGGGATACTTCCCAGATCAATCGTGACAAAAGGTTTGCCGTATCGGGGAGAACAACGATATAACAGGCGGGCAATCACATCCTTTCCCGTACCGTTTTCTCCGAGAATTAGTATATTGGCATCCGTATTACTTAATTTATTGATCGTGGCAAACACTTCCTGCATGGCCGATGACTCACCAATAATATCATTCTCTGAAGCATTTTGACCGCTAAGAACTTCCACCTGCTCTTTCAGAATACTGACTTCCTGCTGTGATTGCCGCAGTCGCATCCCCGAAGTAAGCGTAGCCAGCAATTTATCCTTTTCCCACGGCTTGGGAATAAAATCAGTAGCACCGGCTTTGATGGCCCGCACGGCCTTGTCCGTATCTGCATAAGCAGTCATGAAAATAACAATAGCCTGTGGATCCATCTGCAATATCTGTTTCAGACTTTCAAATCCTTCCTGTCCACTGATGGCATCCCGGCTGAAATTCATATCCAATAAGATAAGATCAGGATGAAAGGTAGTCATGAAATGCTCGATCCGGTCGGGGGTAGTGGCTACTTTTATCTTCTCCGTATACGGTTCCAGTAGCAGATTGAGGGCAAAGAGCACGTCCTCGTTATCATCTACAATGAGTATCTTTCCTAATTTGTTGACTTCTTCCATATCTTATAATCTATTAGATTCCGGGAGCAAAGATATAGATAAATCTCATGTGTTGTGTGTGCGATTGCGCACTATTTTTGTGCGTATATGCACACTGAATTAGTAAAAGAAATATTTGTATATTATTGAATAATAGCTGTTTATCTAAATGGCACATCTTTTGAATGATAAATAACAAATAAAACCAACGAATGAACCTGAAATTAATCTTCATATATCTCGGACTCTTGTCGACAGAACTGTTGATAGCTCAAGATCAAACCACAGAGCTATCATTGAAGCAAGTCATAGAGATTGCCCGTATGGAATCTCCCGACGCGCAGACAGCACGCCACAGTTTCCGTTCTGCCTATTGGAATTATAAATATTATCGTGCCAACTATCTGCCATCTTTAAGCCTGACCTCCGATCCGAACCTGAACCGTGCCATTAATAAGATAACGATGGGAGACGGTTCGGTAAAGTTTGTCGAGCAAAACTTATTGAATACGGATTTAACCCTGAATCTTTCACAAAACTTATCCTGGACCGGTGGCTCATTCTTTCTCGAAACTTCCGCTCAACGCATGGATCTGTTCAGCGAACATCAATACTCGTGGCAGACTTCTCCCATTATGATAGGCTATCGCCAGTCTCTTTTTGGTTACAACAGTCTGAAATGGGATAGACGGATAGAACCCGTGCGCTATCAGGAAGCAAAGAAAAGCTACGTAGAGACACTCGAACTCGTATCAGCCAATGCGATTAATAAGTTCTTTGCCTTGGCCACCGCCCAGAGCGATTACGATATTGCTTCTTTTAATTACGCCAATGCCGATACCCTTTACCGCTATGCGCAAGGCCGCTATAACATAGGTACCATCACGGAAAATGAAATGCTCCAACTGGAACTCAACCGCCTGACAGAAGAGACAAACCGCATGAATGCCCGTATCGAAATGGATAATTGTATGCAGGAGCTCCGTTCTTATCTCGGCATTCACGAAGACCGGGAACTGCGTGTCCTTGTCAGTCCCCAAGTCCCGGATTTCAGTGTGAACCTGAATGAAGCATTGGCTCTGGCTTACGAAAACAGCCCGGACATACAGACGATGGAAAGGCGGAAATTGGAAAGTGAGAGCGCAGTAGCGAAAGCCCGCGCCAATGCCGGCCTGAAAGCAGATATCTATCTTCGTTTCGGATTGACGCAGACTGCCGACAAACTGCCCGACGCTTACCGGAATTTATTGGACCAGCAATATGTAAGCATCGGCATTTCTCTTCCTATCCTGGATTGGGGACGTGGAAAAGGACAGGTGCGAGTAGCCCGTTCCAATCGTGATCTGGTGTACACACAAGTCGAACAGAGCCGGACAGACTTTGAGCTGAACGTCCGCAAACTCGTCAAACAATTCAATCTGCAAACGCAACGTGTCCGCATCGCTGCCCGCACGGATGAAACGGCCCAACGAAGAAGTGAAGTAGCCCGCAAACTCTATCTATTAGGCAAATCTACCATTCTTGACCTGAATGCCTCCATTTCAGAGAAAGACAGTGCCCGTCGTAACTATATTTCGGCTTTATACAATTATTGGAGCCTGTATTATACACTCCGTAGCATGACACTATTCGATTTTGAGCGGAATGCAATGCTGACAGAAGATTACCATCTTCTTATCGAATAGAGAATGGAGAATAGAGAGTAGTGAATAGGAATAGGGAATAATGAAAAGTGAGTGGATAATAAAGAACAGTGATTAAACCGTCACCAGTAGAAACTTGTAAAACACCAGATAACCTCATGGATATAAAAATAGAAAAGAAACCGTGGTACATTCGTTACAGATACTATCTGATAGGAGGGCTTTTGTTTGCCGCCTTTCTGATTTATGTAATCACTTTGTCCTTAGGCCCCAGAAAACTACGGATAGATGCCGAAAATATACAGATCGCAGAAGTGAAAGAATCCAATTTCATGGAATATGTAGACGTAGAAGGGCTCATTCAGCCTATACTGACCATCAAGATCAATACCCGCGAAGCAGGAAGCGTGGAAAGAATAGTCGGTGAAGAGGGAAGTTTGCTTCAACAGGGAGACACCATTCTTGTACTTTCCAATCCCGATTTGCTCCGCAATATTGAAGACCAGCGCGATGAATGGGAAAAGCAAATGATTACCTATCAGGAGCAGGAGATTGAAATGGAACAAAAAAGTCTGAACCTGAAACAGCAAGCCCTGACCAATAACTACGAACTCGAACGCCTGAAAAAAAGCATCGCCCTCGACCGCGAAGAATTTCAAATGGGTGTGAAGAGTAAAGCCCAACTGCAAGTAGCAGAAGATGAATATAGCTACAAACAGAAAAACGCAGCTCTGCAACAAGAGAGCCTCCGACATGATTCCGCCGTCACGATGATACGTAAAGAGCTGATCCGTAACGACTGCGAGCGGGAACGGAAAAAGTACGAACGTACTCGCGAACGACTGAATAGTCTCGTAGTCACAGCTCCCCTGAAAGGCCAGCTTAGTTTCGTCAAGGTCACTCCGGGACAGCAGGTTTCTTCCGGCGAAAGCATTGCCGAAATAAAAGTGCTCGACCAATACAAAATCCATACTTCACTTAGCGAATACTACATCGACCGGATTACCACCGGACTGCCCGCTACTGTGAACTATCAGGGAAACAAATATCCGTTGAAAATAACGAAAGTAGTTCCCGAAGTGAAAGACCGTATGTTCGATGTCGATCTTGTCTTTACAGGAGATATGCCCGATAATGTAAGAGTTGGCAAGAGCTTCCGCATACAGATTGAATTGGGACAGCCGGAGCAGGCACTCATTATTCCGCGAGGCAACTTCTACCAGTCCACAGGCGGACAATGGATTTACAAAGTAAATGCATCAAAGACAAAAGCCGTCCGCGTGCCATTGAACATTGGTCGCCAGAATCCGCAGCAATACGAAATAGTAGAAGGTTTACAGCCGGGAGATTGGGTAATTATCACCGGATATGATACCTTTGGCGATGCGGAAGAATTAATCTTAAAATAAGCACATATAATTATGACTTTACACTATTTAAAAATAGCATTACGGAACCTCCTGAAGTATAGATTACAGAATTTTATATCAGTTCTTTGTCTGGCAGTAGGTATTGTATGTTTCAGTATGGTTAGTTATTTTATAAATCAACAGTCTGATGATCCGGATAAACACTTGCCGCATTACGAGCAGATGGCAGAATTGATATTACAGGATGAAAATGGGGGTCGTTGTGAAATAACAGAAGAGGAAGCAAGGCAAATTAAAAGCCGTGTATTATCGGGGATGGATTTAATGGCTTTCTTTCATGGATTATTCGAAACGGAGATTACTTTCCTAGACCAACAATATAATAAAAAAATTATTAAGGGATATGGTGGTAAAGTAGATAATCACATTATGCAGTATAAAGGATTACGTTCGATTTATACATCACATATTCCCTCATTTTTGGCAGAAAAAGAAGTAATCCTTACCGAATCATTTGCTCGAAAAGTGTATGGAGATAAGAATCCTATTGGCTGTAAACTGATGTTGCCTTTGTTTGGAAAAGAGTATTATACGATTCGAGATGTAATTTATGATTCTCATGTAAAGATAGGAAAACCTATACAACTGTTTGTTTACGAAGAAGAGAGTGCTTCCTCTATGGGATGCTATATATTGTTGGCCAAGGGGAAAACGGTAAAAGAAGTGGAGGAATTGCTAAATTCCGTCCCCATATATACCAAAGAAAGAGCACCTTTACATTTTTCTGTAGATAGATATGTAGAGCGGAAAATACACCCCGGAGCAGTTATCGCATACACTTTTATATTATTGATAGGCGCGTTGGTTTTAATAGCCGGAGTTATCAATTTTCTTAAGTTTACCATTCAATTGTTTTATAACAGAATGCGTGAACTGGGGCTTCGGAAATGTTTAGGATCTTCACATTGGGGATTATACCAGTTGTTGTTTTATGAAATTGCCATAATGCTTCTAGTCGCATTCATATTTTCAGTCGCCATTACAGAGTGGGTTGTTCCTTATATTTATTCTTCAATATCTCAAGAATATCTTTCTAATTTTATAATAGAGATGCATGAATTGATTTTTATGCAATTAGCGATAACAATTTTGGTTTTTATCATTTGCTGTATCATAGCCGGATGTGTCGTGTTGCGTATTCGATATACTCATATCCGGCAAAATATTGTGGGAGATATGGGCCGAAAGAAACATGTGTTTCGCAATCTAATGTTAGGTGTGCAGTTGGTTATTTGTATATATTTTGTAGGTGTGTCATTAGGCATATTCAGCTTATTGGATATGGTAGAAAGTATGGTTTATTGTCCTCTTTCAATGGATGAATATAAAAATCGTATTGAAGTAGATGCCAGCAGTTCTCCCTATATTTATCAACATTGGGCTGCAATACGGTCGGATATAGAACAATTGCCGGAAGTTGTTTCGACCACGTGCATGACTTCGATAGGGTATATCAAATATCAAAAGAAAGACGGTGTAAAACTTAGAGGAATGTGTGTTAATGCCGATTCCTGTTATTTGTCTTTTTATCATATTCCAATGAGAGGAGAAAAAGTAAAGTTGGATGAGGAAAATCTAGTATATATCAGTGAAGGTTTAGAGAAAATCCTGCAAAAAGATTCTGTACAAGGTATGGTTACGCTAAGTGATAAGATTTATCGGATTGCGGGCGTTTATAAAGCACTACCCGGTGAAACCATTGCAGGAGAGAGGGGAACTTTCTTTTCCGTTTATTTCCCCAATAGAATTTTTAATAGGTATTGTATAGAAGTGACTCCCGGGACATCTTCAAAGGTAATGCAGGAAATAAATGCAATTTGTAGCCGACACATGCCTGAATTGTTGGAAATATCAGTTGATACCATGTATAAAACTCAAAGAGAACCTTTTGGAATATGGGATATGGTACGTAATTTAATTCTTTTGCTATCAGTTATTAGTCTTTTAATTACAATATTAAGCATATACGCTGCAATCTCTCTGGATACACAAGGGAGACAGAAAGAAGTCGCTATTCGGAAAATAAATGGGGCAACTCCCAAGATAATTGCGATACTGTTTGGTAAATTGTATATCATTTTGTTGATTGTGAGCTTTACAATTGCGATGCCTCTGGTTTATTTGACATTGTCGCTCGTTGTAGGTGAGCTTTCAATAGAAAGCAATATTGTAGGAATAGGCTTTCAGTTATTTGGAATAATAGTAACATTGGTGCTAGTCACAGTTGGTAATAAACTTTATGAAATAATAAAGTTGAATCCTGCAGAAGTAATCAAAAACGAATAAAAATATAAAACCATACAGTTATGATTAAGACTATTAACTTTCCGATCGTCATGGTGATTCACTCACAAGATAATGCCAGTTACGCCAGCCGTATTATGAACTTGTTTGACAGACATGTGGTGATTGAAGTAAGTGAGCAAGTATAAGTTATTTAAAGGCATCATGATAAAACACTATTTCAAAATAGCATTTAGAAACTTGTGGAAGTACAAGGTGCAGAATCTAATCTCCATCATCGGGTTAGCAGTAGGACTACTGTGTTTCAGTGTGTGTATGTATTGCAGCCGTTTTGTAGAATCCACCAATCATTGTTTCGACCATTATTCCCGCATAGCCGAACTAAATCTTTATAATGAACAGACCGGCGACTATTTTTCCGGCACACAAGTAGCCCTATCCGAAGAACTCCGTACTTGGGCTATGGGTGAAGTGAAAGCTATTTCCTGCATGGCCTATCCCCGTGAACGCTCCTTTCAGGTTGAACTGTCTCCGGATAAATCATTGCCATACGATCTTGAAATCATTGAAGTAGACACCCTATACAATAAAGTCTTTACTCCGCAAATGGTAGTCGGCAGCTGGCAGCCAGCCAGCCGGATGCCTAATACTATTATTATAAGCCAGTCCACTGCCATAAAAATATTCGGTCAGGTGGAAACTGCCATTGGCAAACACCTGACTTTGACAAGACGACTTCACACTTCTCCGGACAGTACCCCGAAGACAGGAGGCATTGTGTATACAGTGCAAGCAGTGATGGAAGATCTTCCGCTGAACAATGATTTCAACTTTATGTGTCATACCGATGCATTGGTTATCAACGACAGTGAGGGACTTTTTCAGAGTCCGAAACGTCGTGATATGACGGGAGCCCGGACATACGTTTTGTTATCTCCGCAGATCGGTATTACCGGCTTGGAAAAACAATTCTCCAAGCGCGACTATACTTATACCCTCTATAACCAGGCTTATACCGTTGTTGCCCGCTATATAGGAGATCGATCGCAGGAGAAAGGCGCTTATATTCTGGGATGGGTCACCGGAATTGTTGGCACATTGATATTACTGGTCGGATTGATAAACTTCTTCCATTTTCTCATCGGCTCTTTCCTGAATCGCACTAAGGAATACGCCATAATGAAAATGCTTGGTTCTGACTGGAAGCGGCTGTTCTGCCTGTTATTAACACAATCACTGATTATCGTATTTGCATCCTCATTTCTGGTGATATGGAGCATGGAACTAATTGGCAATAGAATGGACTTCTCCCTATCAGGCATCACAATGACTTTCTCTCCTGAAACACTTCTAAAGCATATTCTGCAATACATTGTTCTTCTTGTATTGCTTTGCGTGGCAGTCTGCCTGCTGGTATCCGTCCGTATTCGCAGATTTTCTATACAAACAGGTATCTATGGAGGCCAAAAGCGTCGTGGTAAACAATGGGGACGTAACTTTATGCTCGGTGTCCAGTTCTTTATTTGCTGGGTATTCGTAGCACTGACCGTCAGCTTGTTCCTGCAATCGGAAAAGATGATTGAAACCTTGTTCCATACACTAAACCAGAAAGATAAAGAAGCAATTCTAAGTATCCCGCTGGATTATTCATTTCTGGAAAACAAAGAAAAACGGGAAATGGTGGAACGCTTCAAACAACATGCCGGTGTAAAAGACATTTTGCTGTCCGACATATCTTATACTCACGGAGTATCCGGCAACTTACTCATGACAGAGAAAGGAAATGATAACTTATGGATTGATATCAATGTAATGTGTGTACCATTGAATTTCTTCACCTTTATGAACATTCCGATAACAGAGGGCAGAACGATCCGGACGAAAAGTGATCTCGTAATGGATGAAGTCTGGCAGAAGAAACAAAAGAAAGATATCATCGGAATGAATTTTTACGACCAAGTCACTGATTTCACCGTTTGTGGAGTATGCGCTCCCTTTCAGACAGATGTACATAATCATAGTGGCGGATTTGCTTTCACACTCTATGATTCTTCCCAATACGTAGGACACTGCTACGTGAAATGCTATCCCGAACAACAAAAAGAAGTCGTGAAATGGATTGAAACCATCCGTCGTGAAGTGCTGCCGGAGAATATTCCTTCCCAGGTACGTACCTTCCAAGATGATTTGTACGAAGTGCAGGCAATGGAATATATTCTGAAAGACATCATCTCATTTTTTGCAATCGTAAGCATCCTCATTACCCTGTTGGGAGTGTATTCCAGCATTACGCTTGATACAGAACGCCGCCAGAAAGAGGTTGCCATTCGCAAAGTGAACGGAGCTGGAATACGTTCCATCATCTGGTTGTTTGCCCGTTTGTACCTGACCTTGTTGGTGGCGACCGCCGCCATCACTTTTCCACTCATTCACATGGTGCTGCAACTGTGGAAACAAATGTACACCGTATTCTTTCATGATGGACTATTATATTGGGGAAGCATATTTGGTGGAATCACCCTATTGACAGCTATCACCATTATCTTTAAAATTCTAAAGATAGCACGTCTCAATCCCGCAGAAGTAATCAAAAACGAATAAAAATAATAAATCTAAAACCATACAGTTATGATTAAGACCATTAACTTACAGAAGATTTTCAAAACGGAAGAAGTGGAAACCTGGGCGTTGAACAACGTCAACATCGAAGTGAAACAAGGCGAATTTGTAGCCATTATGGGCCCCTCCGGCTGTGGCAAGTCAACGCTGCTCAACATTCTGGGTCTGCTCGATAACCCGACAGGAGGGGAGTACTACCTGAATGGAACGGAAGTCTCCCGCTATACCGAATCACAACGCACCAGCCTTCGTAAAGGCGTGATCGGCTTCGTGTTTCAGAGCTTTAACCTGATAGACGAGTTGAACGTATACGAAAACATCGAACTGCCTTTACTCTATATGGGAATCTCCGCTTCCGAACGGAAAAAGAGGGTAGAGACAGCCATGGAACGAATGTCCATTACCCACCGTAGCAAACACTTTCCGCAACAACTCTCCGGTGGTCAGCAGCAACGCGTTGCCATTGCCCGTGCCGTCGTGGCCAACCCCAAACTGATTCTGGCCGATGAGCCTACCGGTAACCTGGACTCTAAGAACGGTAAAGAAGTGATGGGACTATTGAGCGAACTGAATAAAGAAGGAACCACCATTGTCATGGTGACCCACTCGCAACACGATGCCGGTTATGCCGACCGTGTTATCAACCTGTTTGACGGACAGGTGGTGACCGAAGTCAGTATGTAAACATGAGCCATCAATAAAGAGAATATATCATGATAAAACACTATCTGAAAGTAGCCTTTCGTAATCTGATGAAATACAAGATACAAAGCCTTGTCAGCATCATCGGACTGGCGGTTGGCTTTACCTGTTTCGCGCTATCTGTATTATGGATACGTTATGAAATGACGTATGACAACTTCCATGAAGGTGCCGAGCGCATTTATCTGGCGGGTAGCAGTTTTCGCCTTTATGGAGACGGATTTACCTACAACTCGTCTAGCTTTTTAGCTGATTATTTAACAAAAAACTGTCCGGAGATTGAGAAAGTGTGTCGCATCTTTTATGATTGGAATGAACAAGCAATAAAATATGAAAATATCAAATTTTCAATGCGGCAGATGGAAGTTGATTCTAGTTTCGCTTCAATGTTTCATATCGAAGTATTGGATGGGGATAACCATTTACAATTAAAGAAGGATGAAATAGCTATAACTGAAGATGCGGCAAAGCGAATTTTTGGTAGAGAATCTCCAATGGGTAAACGCTTGATTTTAGAAGGAAGTAATGAAGAAAAGACAGTTGCTGCGATTGTAAAGTCATGGGAGGGGCATTCTTTGTTTGCTTTTGATATATTATTGCCTTTTAGTGACCCCGCTCCTCATTGGGGATCGCAACGATGTCAGACTATTTTTCGTGTTTATCCCAATTGCGATATAAAAGCGTTGGAACAAAAATTGTCAAAATATGACGTGCAACAGGATGGCTACAAATACGCAAATTCTACACCTATTGCTCTGCTGCCAACATTGCGAAGTACTCATCCCCGAGAAGATGTGAATGTGAAGTTGAACCATGTTCGTCTTTTTGCGTATATCAGTGCTTTAGTTATCATTTGTGGGATATGCAATTATTTAACAATGCTTGTGACTCGTATTCGAATGCGTAGACGTGAGTTGGCGTTGCGGAAAGTCAATGGAGCATCAAATAAAGGATTATTGTCCTTACTTCTTACAGAGCTTATATTATTACTGATTATATCTCTAGGGGTAGGTTTAATGATAATGGAACTCATCTTGCCCACTTTCAAACATTTATCCCAAATTGATGAGAGTATTTCCTTTTTCTATATCGAAGTATTGGTTTATATATTATCATTGATTGTGATAACAGTTGGTTTTGCATCTCTGCTTATACGATATATTAGTAAACGAACCTTGCTGAATAATATCAGCAAAAAATCTAATCTTCATCTTTCCAGCTGGTTTTATAAGAGTAGCATTTTATTCCAGCTGTTTATCAGTATAACCTTTGTTTTTTGTACTCTGGTGATGATGAAGCAGCTTAACTTCTTATTGAATACCAAAGAACTTGGAATAGAACGACATAATGTGGGGGCAGTTGTTTATTGCTCTGAAAATGTCCCTTTTAAAGAAATCTTGAAACAGATGCCCGATGTTACAAAGTGCTTGAGTGGATTTCATACACCTATTCCCAAAATGTATTTTTCAACATTCAGGATAAAGGAGTGGGAGGGAAAGACTACTGGTAGTGAGCAATATATAGATATGGAAGATGAGACGATCAATCAAGAATATGCCGATTTCTTTGGAGTTGAGGTGCTGGATGGAAGCATGCTGGATGAAAAGGATGGAAAAAATATGGTTATTATAAATGAGGCTGCTGTGAAAGCTTTCGGGTGGGCACAACCTGTTGGAAAGAAAATTGATAAATTAGGACGGCACTATATAGTGAAAGGGGTTATTAAGAATATTTCATATAATGCCCCAATACACCCGGTAGCCCCTGCTATGTTTTTTTTGCCGGATAGTATAAGCAGAGGAGGCCTTATTTTCAAGGTGAAAGAGGGAACTTGGAACTTTGTTTCTGAAAAGATAAAAGCGGAAGTAAATAAAGTTAATTCAAATGCAGAGTTGATGTTATCTAATATGGAAGAGGTTTATGACACTTATATGAAATCAGAGAGAACATTGTGCCAATTATTGAGCATAGTCTCCTTTATATGTATAGCGATTGCCGTGTTCGGCATATTCTCATTGGTGACACTGTCGTGCGAACAGCGCCGGAAAGAAATTGCCATCCGCAAGGTGAACGGTGCGAATGTGAGAGTGATCCTGAACCTGTTCTTTAAAGAGTACTTGATTCTGCTTGCTGTCGCCTCCATTCTGGCCTTTCCGCTGGGGTATCTTCTGATGAGACGCTGGCTTGAAGAGTATGTGAAACAGACTCCGATAGAAGGATGGCTCTATGCAGTCATATTCATAGGAATGGGACTTGTCATTTTCCTAAGCATCATCTGGCGCGTATGGAAAGCTGCCCGACAGAATCCAGCGGAAGTTATCAAGAGCGAATAAAATAAATGTGTGAAATATGAAAACTCAATTATCTATTATCAGAACGTTGTTCCGCTTCAAGACTTACACGATAATCAATATCGTAAGGCTTGCAGTGAGCGTAGCGGCAACGATAATAATAGTGCGCTATATCCATCAGGAATTAACGGTCGACCATTTCTGCAAAGATTTAGATCGCCTGTATTTACTCACCGTTCAGTGAAGTGATGGCGGTATTACAATCATGGACAATGCCGATAGGAATGCCCACCGGAACCCGAAAAGTCCCGGTGGGCTTTTTATAGCATGAAGTTATATTATTATTTGTTTTTTCGGCAAATACAGTCTGCCAGATGGTCGTTAATAAACCCTGCAGCCTGTAAGTGAGCATAACAAATCGTAGCTCCAAAGAATTTAAATCCTCGTTTCTTCATATCCTTGCTCATGGCATCAGATTCGGGAGATGATACAGGAATCTCACTCAATGACTGAAAGGCATTGATGATCGGTTTACTATCGGGAAAGAACGACAGCGTATAGTCGTAAAAACTACCGAACTCCTTTTGTATGGCGAGGAACTGTCTTGCATTTGTTATTGTTGCTTTGATTTTCAGACGGTTTTTCACAATGCCATCAAATTGCATCAATCGTTCAATATCTTCATCGTTCATTTGTGCCACCCGTTCAGGGTTGAAATCGCAAAAGGCTTTGCGATATCCCTCACGCTTTTTAAGGATGGTTATCCAACTCAATCCTGCTTGAGCACTTTCCAACACAAGAAACTCGAACAGCATCTTGTCGTTGGTCACTAACTTTCCCCACTCCTGATCGTGGTATTTCACATACAGTTCGTCAGTTCCGCACCAACCGCAGCGTCCGTTTACTATATCTTGCATAATCACACATATTGTTATAGGGGTAAAGATAATAAAAAAAGTCTGATACATTACTGTACCAGACTTTTTAGATGATTTATATAATCGGATTATAAAATATCCAATGTTTTAAATGCCTTAACCAGCTTTTCTACAGCGCGGTCAATTTGATCTTTTGTATGAGTAGCCATCAATGCCACACGTACCAAAGTGTCTTGCGGTGCACATGCCGGAGGAATAACCGGATTGATAAATACACCCTCATCGAAAGCCAATTTAGTGACCATGAATGTTTTTTCCGTGTCACGTACATAAAGAGGGATGATAGGTGATTCTGTTGCACCGATTTCAAAACCAGCTTCACGGAAACGCTTCAATGCATAGTTGGTAGCTTCCCACAGCGCTTCAAGTCTTTCCGGTTCATCCTGGATGATGTGGAGAGCTTCAAGAGCAGATGCAGTAGCAGCCGGAGTGTTGGACGCACTAAATATATAAGTACGTGCGTTGTGGCGTAACCAGTTGATGATAGAAGAATCAGCAGCAATGAATCCACCGATAGAAGCCAGTGATTTGCTGAAAGTACCCATAATCAAGTCAACTTCGTGAGTCAGGCCGAAATGGTCGCAAACACCACGTCCTTGTTTTCCAAATACACCCAAGCCATGAGCTTCGTCTACCATGATAGTAGCGTTGTATTTATGTTTCAAGCGTACGATTTCGGGCAAGTTTGCCAGGTCGCCTTCCATAGAGAACACACCGTCTACTATGATGAGCTTCACTGAATCCGGGTTGCACTTTTGAAGTTGCTTTTCCAGATCCGCCATATCGTTATGCTTATATTTCAGTTGTTGAGAGAAGGAGAGGCGACGGCCATCTACGATAGATGCGTGGTCGCGGTCGTCGCAGATGATATAATCATTGCGATCTGTCAAAGCAGGAATAACTCCCGAATTCACCGTAAAACCGGTTGAGAAGCAGAGTGCTTCATCTTTGCCTACAAAGGCAGCCAGTTCTTTTTCCAACTGAACGTGCAGGTCAAGTGTACCATTCAAGAAGCGCGAGCCTGCGCATCCGGAACCATATTTATGCATGGCTTTAATACCTGCTTCAATCACTCTTTCATCTCCCGTAAGGCCAGTGTATGCATTGGAACCGAACATCAACACTTCGTGTCCGCCCATTTCTACCTCTGTACCCTGCTTTCCTTCTATCTCACGGAAATATGGGTAAACGCCCTGTGCCATAAACTTTTGTGGCAGGTCGTACTTAGCTAACTTCTCTTGTAATAATCCCATGAATTATAATTTATTATACTCATACTCAGATCGTTCGCTGACGATCTTACATCCTTTTATCTTAACAAGTGTTTAAAAACAGGGGGCAAAGATAACAAAATTTGCTTTTATCTGTTCTTTTTAAGAGAAAAAAGTTGCCCTCATGTGATTAGAAACCTCTAATAGATTAAAATTTAAGATATTTATATTACTTTTGTCGTCTACAATCGACAAGAATAGCATGAACGAAAGAATGAAAAAAATAAAATTCGTCGTCAATCCTATTTCGGGAACACAAAGTAAAGAATTGATTCTTAACTTGCTGGACGAAAAAATAGACAAGGCGAGATACTCTTGGGAAGTAGTGAATACGGAGAGAGCCGGTCATGCAGTAGAAATAGCTGCTAAAGCTGCCGAAGAGAAGACTGATATAGTAGTGGCTATCGGTGGGGACGGGACAATCAATGAAATAGCTCGTTCGTTGGTGCATACTGATACCGCACTGGGAATTATTCCCTGCGGATCGGGTAATGGACTGGCGAGGCATCTGCATATACCGATGGAACCGAAGAGAGCGCTGGAAGTGCTGAACGAAGGCTGCATGGACGTAATAGATTATGGTAAGATTAACGGGACGGATTTTTTCTGCACTTGCGGAGTGGGATTCGATGCTTTTGTTAGTCTGAAGTTTGCGCATGCCGGTAAACGCGGGGTGTTGACTTATCTGGAAAAAACCCTGCAAGAGAGTCTTAAATATGAACCGGAAACGTATGAACTGGAAACGGAAAACGGAGTTTCCAAGTATAAGGCTTTCCTGATTGCCTGCGGAAACGCGTCGCAATATGGAAACAATGCTTATATCGCCCCGCAAGCTACGCTGACGGATGGCTTGCTGGATGTAACCATTCTCGAACCGTTCACCGTATTGGATGTCCCTTCATTGGCTTTCCAGTTATTCAATAAGACAATCGATCAGAATAGCCGTATCAAGACTTTCCGTTGCAAGCAGTTGTGCATCCGTCGCACTACTCCGGGAGTAGTGCACTTTGACGGCGACCCCATGGAAACGGACGCCAATGTGAACATTGAGTTGATTCAAAGGGGATTGCGCGTAGTGGTGCCGCAAGCGTCGGAAAAGGATGCTGCCAATGTGCTCCAAAGAGCGCAGGAATATATGAATGGCATCAAATTGATGAATGAAGCCATCGTCGACAATATAACAGACAGAAACAAGAAAATATTGAAAAAGCTGACAAAGAAAGTCTGATAAAATAACGGATTACTGACAACGAATTACAAATTATTGCGTACTTTTGCGCAGTTTTGGTTCAATCAAAATAGAAACGCGAGTGATAATCGTTTAAATAAAAAATATATGTTCAGAACGCACACATGTGGAGAACTAAGAATCTCTGATGTAAACAAGCAAGTTACGCTGTCTGGATGGGTACAGCGCAGCCGTAAAATGGGAGGAATGACTTTTATCGACCTCCGCGACCGTTACGGAATTACCCAGTTGGTCTTTAACGAAGAAATTAATGCTGAACTCTGTGAACGTGCTAATAAACTGGGACGTGAGTTCGTCATTCAAGTGACAGGAACGGTTAATGAACGTTTCAGCAAGAATGCAAACATTCCTACCGGAGACATTGAAATCATCGTTTCCGAACTGAACGTACTAAATACGGCTATGACTCCTCCGTTCACCATTGAGGATAATACGGATGGTGGTGATGATATCCGCATGAAATATCGTTACCTGGATTTGCGTCGTAACGCTGTCCGCTCTAATCTGGAACTGCGTCACAGAATGACGATTGAAGTTCGCAAATATCTGGATAGCTTGGGCTTCATCGAAGTGGAAACGCCCGTTTTGATCGGTTCTACTCCTGAAGGTGCACGCGACTTCGTAGTGCCGTCACGTATGAATCCGGGACAGTTCTACGCACTTCCGCAATCTCCGCAGACATTGAAGCAGTTGTTGATGGTTTCCGGTTTCGACCGTTACTTCCAGATTGCAAAATGTTTCCGCGATGAGGACTTGCGTGCCGATCGTCAGCCGGAATTTACGCAGATTGACTGCGAAATGAGCTTCGTTGAGCAGGAAGATATTATCACTACTTTCGAAGGAATGGCTAAACATTTGTTCAAAACACTGCGTGGCGTGGAACTGGCTGAACCGTTCCAGCGTATGTCTTGGGCGGATGCCATGAAATATTATGGTAGTGACAAACCGGACTTGCGTTTCGGCATGAAATTCGTGGAACTGATGGATATCATGAAAGGTCATGGATTCTCTGTGTTCGATAATGCTGCTTATGTGGGTGGTATCTGTGCCGAAGGTGCTGCAACTTATACTCGTAAACAACTGGATGCACTGACGGACTTCGTAAAGAAACCGCAGATTGGTGCAAAAGGTATGGTGTATGCCCGTGTAGAAGCGGACGGAACTGTAAAATCGAGCGTGGATAAATTCTATACGCAGGAAGTGCTGCAGCAAATGAAAGAGGCATTCGGTGCTAAACCGGGTGACTTGATTCTGATCTTGTCCGGCGACGATGTGATGAAAACACGTAAACAACTTTGTGAGCTTCGTCTGGAAATGGGCGCTCAACTGGGATTGCGTGATAAGAATAAGTTTGTTTGCCTTTGGGTGATCGACTTCCCGATGTTCGAATGGAGCGAGGAGGAAGGTCGTCTGATGGCTATGCATCATCCGTTTACTCATCCGAAGGAGGAAGATATTCCAATGTTGGATACTGCTCCGGCAGTTGTACGTGCAGATGCTTATGATATGGTAGTGAACGGTGTGGAAGTTGGTGGCGGATCTATCCGTATCCACGATGCGAAATTACAGGCAAAGATGTTCGAGATTCTTGGATTCACTCCGGAAAAGGCACAGGCGCAGTTTGGCTTCCTGATGAATGCCTTTAAGTATGGTGCACCTCCTCACGGTGGTTTGGCATACGGACTTGACCGTTGGGTATCTTTGTTCGCTGGTTTGGATTCTATCCGCGACTGTATTGCGTTCCCGAAAAACAATTCCGGACGTGATGTGATGCTGGATGCACCGTCTGCAATCGACCAGACTCAACTTGATGAACTGAATTTGATCGTTGATCTGAAAGAGGGCGAGTGAAAGAATCTGTACGCATATTCCGTTTTATAGTCATCGGTACAATGAACGCCTTAATTATGGCGTTGGTTGTATGGTTAATGATGAAAGAAATGTCATTCGACGGTGACTATATAGTGGCTAATATAACAGCGTATCTGATAGCTCAAATCCATAACTTTATCTGGTGCAAATACTGGATATTCCCCGTAGAAAATAAAAAGAATAGTATCTGGAAACAGATACTGCTCTTTTGTTCTGCTTTTGCCGTGGCTTACACTGCACAGTTCTTATTTCTTGTCTTATTGGTAGAAGGATTGGACGTGAATGAATATCTGGCTCAATTCCTGGGATTGTTTATTTATGGAGGGGCTAATTTCCTAGCCAACAAAAAAATAACGTTTCAATGAGATAGTTATTTATGATGATATATTGAAAGGGCACAGAGTTCTAAATTTAGGTTTGAACTCTGTGCCCTTCTTTTTTCTTTATTAGATAAACCTCCAGCAATGAAGGTATGTGGGTAAGCCTTTAATCCAGAAAGCGTTTGGTAAGTCCATCATATTCGTCAATCCGACGATCACGAAGGAAAGGCCACCAACGGCGAACGTTTTCCGAACGTTCCATATCTATTTCCACTACTATGTTCTCCGGGTGATCGTTTCCGGCTTGTGCCAGAAATTCCCCTTGTGGTCCTGCTACAAAACTGTTTCCCCAGAATAAGATACCATTTGTCTGTCCGGAAGGATCGGGTTCGTGTCCTACACGGTTGACGGAGATAACAGGAAGTCCATTGGCAACGGCATGAGCGCGCTGTGAAATAATCCAGGCATTGAGTTGACGGGCTTTTTCATCGTCCGTGTCGCTGCTTTCCCAGCCAATGGCGGTAGGATAAATCAAAAGTTCCGCACCTTTTAGTGCCATCAGGCGGGCAGCTTCCGGATACCATTGATCCCAGCATACTAATACGCCCAGTTTTCCTAAAGATGTTTGAATCGGTTCAAAACCAATGTCTCCCGGAGTGAAATAGAACTTTTCGTAGTAAGCCGGATCATCGGGAATATGCATTTTCCGGTATTTTCCTGCAATGCTTCCGTCGCGGTCGAATACGACAGCGGTGTTATGATAAAGTCCGGGAGCACGTTTCTCAAAAAGAGAGGTGACAAGGACTACTTTATTAGCTGCTGCCAACTCGGAATAAAAGCCTGTGGAAGGCCCGGGAATTGGTTCGGCAAGATCAAACAGGTTAGTGTTTTCTGTCTGGCAGAAATAAAGTGAATTGTGCAACTCCTGGAGCACAATCAGTTGTGCGCCGTGAGCGGCACAAGCCTCGATACTCTTTGCGAGGTTCATCAGATTGGCTTTTATATCTGCGGTATTGGATTGTTGGATGATTCCGACTTTTATCTTTCTCATGATGAATAATTAGTGGGTTGATTCATTCATTATTTTATAATTCCTTTATAGCTCCTTTGTAATTCTTTTATGACTCCTTTATAACACCTAGCGGATATTGCATGGTGACACAGTGTAGGGAACCGTGCTGTTTAATCAGGGCACGGCAGTCTATTCCAATTATTTGATGGCTTGGAAAGGCTTGCTGCAATACTTCTCCTGCTTTTTTGTCATTCGCTGGCTGATTGTATGTCGGGTAGAGAATAACGTCGTTCATAATCAGGAAATTGGCGTAAGTTGCAGGCAGGCGTTCGCCGTCTTCTTCTATCTTGTCTGCCATGGGTAAGGCCAATAGGCGATAGGGTTCTCCTGCTAAGGTGCGGAATGTTTTCAGCTGTTCTTCCATTGCGAGCAGTGCTTCGTAATGTTCGTCTTCTTTGTTTTCGCATTTCACGTAAGCGATGGTGTCGGTAGAACAGAAGCGTGCCAAAGTGTCGATATGGCTGTCGGTATCATCACCGGCCAGATAGCCGTGATCTAACCAAAGCACCTTTTGCAGGTGGAAGGTTGATTTCAGGTATTCTTCTATCTCTACCTGGTTCAGTCGTCCGTTTCGTTGGGGAGAAAGCAGACATTCGGAAGTGGTGAGTAATGTACCCATTCCGTCGCTTTCGATAGAACCTCCTTCGAGTACGAAGTCGAGGTGGTCTATATACTGGCCTTTCAAGGCTCCGGCTTCTACGGCATGTTTAGTAATTTGATTATCCAGTTCGGAAGCAAATTTCAGTCCCCAGCCGTTGAAGGTGAAGTCGAGCAGGGAAGGGGTGCCGGTATCTATCATTGTTATGGCTCCGTGGTCGCGGGCCCATGTGTCATTGGTGGCACATTCCAGAAAGCGGACGTTATTCATATTGACAGTAGCAGCTATCTGCTTTTTCACTTCTTCCGGTTCGGGAGTGACGATCAATAATAATTCACGCTTCGCTATTTCTCTGGCAATATTGATAAAACACTCTTGCACTTCCGCCAGCATGTAGGCCCAATCTGTACCGGCATGTGGCCATGTTAACTGTATACCGCTCTGCATGTGCCATTCGGCAGGCAAATGAGGTGCTCTCATTTCTACCTGTACGGTCATGTTTTTGCCGAAGTTCAACTGCAAATCTTTCTCCGAGCCGCTTGGGCTGGGGAGTCCAACCATGATTCCCATTAGACTATATATATTTAGTTATTTATAAAATCAGTTTATTGTCTGCATCTAAAGTCAGTTTGTTTTCTGCATCGATGTGACTGTTATGCATTGTTTTCCTGCTTCGGTTTCCGGTCAAAGAACGGATTCTTGGAGGATGCGCTTACGGGGATTGCCATTACCATCTTGCAGTCTTTCAGCCAGTTCAGGCGTTGCGCTGCCAATCCGGCGGAGAACATGACGCGTGTGTCTACGCGTAAATCGGCTGCCGTGGCGCACGCGGAACCTATTGCGATACCTACATCTATGCTGTTCAATGCGCAGGGAACTCCATCAGTACGTCCGGCACAGGTGGCAAATCCGCAATGGCCGCAGTTCAAGCCCTGTGTCTGCTCGCGTGTTCCTATCAGTACAACACATTCGGCACTTAGGATGTTGTCGGCATCACGAAGGAAGAATTTCATTCCGTGTTCTTCTACCATAGCTATCATAGTGTCCGATAATTGTTTAATCTCTTCATCAGTGATTAGGGCCACTTCAATAATATCGATTCCTTTTCCTTTCGGAGCAGTGCGTGCAGCCGTCATCATCTGACGTGCTACCTGCAATATATGCTCGTGACGAGCGTCTCTTTCGTTCAGTATCATAACTTTCTTGAATTAATTAGTAAGGCAAAGATAAATGAAAATTGGCAAAATTACACTAGATGATGAAATAAATAGGAGTATTGGCGATGTTATTAGTGATGGACTTAGTGGTGTTGTTATTGATGAACTTGGTACAGTTATTATTAGTGGTGAATTTGGGACTGTTGTTAGTCGTGAATCTGTTTCTGCTATAATACGAATTAAAGGACTTGTTGTATAGATAGATGTAAGTACTGATGTTGATAATAATGATGGAGTTAATAGTGGTGTTGTTGATAGAATTTAGAATTCTGCCGTATTTTCTTATTTTTGTAATTGTTTATGCTTAAAATAAGTTGTAATGTACTGGTATATAGCGTGTTAAAATAAATATTGCACTATCATTTTGAATTGACATATATAGTGCTATTTTTGTCAAGAAGTCAATTGAGTGGCTTTTTGATATAACTATTAATTTAAATATTTATTATTATGGCTATACGCTATAGAAAGAAAAAAATCGTGCTGAACTTTGATAAGGAGAACAAGCAAGAGAAGTACGTTGCTGCTAATGTTCTTATTGGTAGTATTAGTTATGAAAAACTATGTAATGAAGTAAACCAGAGAACTGGTATACATCGTGCCATGGTAGATGTCATACTAAAAGGTGCAGAAGATACCATGATTACTTTCTTGGAAGAAGGTTTCTCTGTGAGGTTTGGTGAGTTCGGTTCATTTCGCCCTGCTATTAATGCTGCGAGCAAGGATAAAGAGGAGGATGTAAATGCTGCTACTATTATTCGAAGAAAGATTGTATTTACTCCTGGAACTAAATTCAAAACAATGCTTGGTAATGCAAGCATTGAATTGTTCTCAGATAGAGAAGTAAGTGCAAGTGCTGGTGACGAAGATGAAACCGGAGGCGAAAAACCAGATGGAGGTGGAGGTTCTGGTGGCGAAGCACCCGATCCGGCAGCGTAGTTTTTATTCTAATCTTTATGAAACAGGGAAAGTCAATAAACTTTCCCTGTTTTTTTTGCAATTTTGCATAGAATATGCAAAATTGCCGTTGGCTGACGAACAATTTTCCATTAGGCAATGACGATTTCGCCGTTGCCTAATGGGAAATTATTTTATAATCAATGGGTGTTGAAGATAATTGCCTACATAAATATTTTATAAACCATCATTGTTTTTTAGATGTGGCAAAAATATAATTAATAACTAGATTGGTTTATACTTTTTTCATTATATTTGCATCGTTTTCCACGCCGATGCCTTTTCATAAGGTGGATGGGGTGGGGGAATTATTATATTAAAGAAAGACGTTTACTTGACGTTTTGTCTTTGGCTTATCAAAACTTCGAACACTTTGAGCAGCAGTCAAAAACAAAGCAACAGTAGGTGTCTACGGGATATGTTTATATCTATTTAATGTACCTTTTGTATAAAAGGTATGTTAGTTTATACATATCGGCGTGGGCTTCTGCGTTGCTCGTTCAGACTACTGCGGGCAGTTCGAAGGCCTTGATAAGCGGGACGAGTAACAGGTACAGATTCCCGCGCTTTTTCTTTTTATAATAAATACTTTTCTAAAAATGAATCGTTCGATTCGGGAATCTGCGGGCAAAAAACTTATAATTATGAAATTGAGTTTTTTATTGCTAATCAGTTTTTGTTTTTATTTAAACAGTAACGCACAAACGTCTTTATCAGAACCAGATTTTATAGGTGAGGTCATGGCTATTTCTGCAGATGGAGAGGGAGTTACATTGGAGAAAGTAAGCGCTCAAGTTAAAGTGAAGGACCAGCTAATGGGGTTTGAGAAGAAAATTTATGTTCAAGGAAAAAAATCGCCAATAAGATTAGCTAAAGGAAAAATTCAATTAATAGTTCGTGCTGTAGATAATAATACTGATCCGATGTCTATTGTTCGAGTATTTAAGTTTTCTGTTGAAAAGACAAGAAAAGCTACTGTGGCAAAACAGAATGAAATAACGGGAAATGTATCCGAAAATCATTTTAAATATGTTCCTTTCTCTGGCAAAAAGTATGGAATAAGTTCATACTTACTTACGATTAGTAATATAGAAGAAGGGGAATATGGTATAACCATAAATAATCCTAATACGGTTGACGAAAAGATGTTGATTGTTTCTTGCTTTGGAGTAGATAAATAATAAACAGGTCACTTTCTGATAAATAAAGAAATATGGAAGAAGCTATCAATGATTATGAACTGTTAGGGTTAGTACAATCTATTTACCATGTCGCTAGTAATGGTAAGTTTATCCCGTCATTAGTGAAAATGCATATACCGACTACTTGTTTGACTCTTCATCCCCTTGTAAATATGGCAATGATTGATTGTTGTATTAATACAGGGCACAACGAGGACATTATTGAATTTGTAGAAAAAGGTTGTCAGTCAGAGTATTCAATAACCACATCTAAATATTTTGAAAATATTTATGTTGAAGCTGTAGCTCAATGTTTAGGTAAACCTTTTTGTTATTGTTCCCCAATAATGAATATCTCTGCAAATAAGCTTAGTGCAATAGCTTATACTTTATTATCTAAATCAATAATATTGAGTGGTAAATTAGACTCGCCAGATTCATTCCGCACTCGATCCATTTTAATAAATAAAGCTCAGGAATTAAGGTATAATATGAATAATTCTTTTCTTCATGGATTCTCTGATTTAGATTGCTTATGTATGAGAGTTGCTGATAAAGCATTAGCTCAGCAAGCTTATAAAAAGGCAGGAGATATGCAAGAAGCAAATCAGTTACTTCAAGATGGTAAGTATTTAATATCATTATCACCATTAATGGCTATGGAAGCTATAGAAAGAGGATTAGCTTTGCATAAGAAACTATCAAATAGATTATTACAAGAATATCAAAATGGTACATTGTATATGGAAAATATAGATTTATATAATGTGTTTCCTTATGCTAGTATATGATTAACTATAATATTATGATGCCTAGAAATTTATTAGAAATATTTCACGAGAATAAAGAGCTTAAGTCTGGTACGTTAGTTGGATCAACATTGATAGGAAAATTTGAAATTTATGGTTTTATTCCTTACAACGATATCGATAATGCCGATATAGATTCAAATTCTTATTTCCCATTGAGTATGATTTCTGCTATAATTGCTGCAGATCGTATAGCTTTCCCTATTGTGAAAAACCAATTTGAATCTGCTGAAAAGCATATAATAGTCCCTATTTATAGAAAAATTAGATATAGTTCTGATGTACATAAATTATTATTAAAGAAAACATATGTTTATTCTTTACTTAACAATGACAATTATAAAAGATTAAGGAATGATAGAAATCCTGTTCTAAGTCAATTAAAAGCATCTTGTTCTCAAGTATCAGTAGACAAAGATATGAATCAGGTTTATTATATAACAAGTCCTAATGAAATTTTAATGTATAAAAAAATGTCCTATTCAATAGACTGTGTATCTGCAGTAGCTCCCAGTTTTTTAGTTGTATGCCGTTTCATAAATTCAGTGACCGGAGGAATCTCGTATACTATATATCCCCCTGAAGATTTGTTTCCCTTATCTAAATAAAAAATATGGCATATTTTAAACACATAGACGATGAATTTGACTTTGGAAAATATAAAGGTCTGTCATTGAGTGACGTAATGGATATCAATTCTGAATATATTATTTGGTGTATGCTGAATATTTGTAATAATCAATATTGTGAGTTTATTATATCTGATGAAGCTATGAAAGAATTGAAAGCTATTTATACCTATTTTCCAGTAATTAAATGTATCGAGGATACAAGAGAGCAGCGTATGTTGTTTGATTATAGTTCTGATACTGATGAAAATGAAATGGGATATGATAATGAATCTTTAAAGGAATCCAGTACTTATGATCGATATGGTGGATCTTATGCTCAAGATGAATTGGGTTATAGTGACGATGAGATTGATACTATATTTGATGGTGATACAAATGCGTATTGGAATATTGATTAGTAAATTTATGTTATATATTTAAATGATTTATGGATAAAATTTCAGAAATAGCTATAGAAGCTGTTAGATATTATGAGAATCGTGATTTATATCACTGCATGGGAGTATTGGGGAATTTGTATAATGTAACAGCGCGTGCTGGTAGCATGGCATTGATTCAAGTGGAAGATAAATTTAAAGTTGGCAAAGCTTTTGCTTTATTTGCAATTATGGCTAACGTGCAAGATAAAGATTTGTTAAGTGTAGCAGCCGAAAATGCTTTCTTTTTCCTCTATGAGACTTGCAAAGAGAATGAGGGAGAAATCAAAGCTGTTTCTGCTTATTATATTTGGACAATTCTACAATATTCTCCCGAAACTTTACAAGATAAAATGATAGAGGTATATATTGAGAATTATTCGAGCCATGGTGTTCGTAATTTTAAACCTGGTTTTGGCTTTATGAATCCGTATAATGACAAATCGATTATTGATAATACAATACAATTCATTGCATTTATGAAATCATATTTTATAACTCTGTTCTATAATCCTAATAGTCAACAATTACAATTTAAAGAAAAAGGAATAGTAATGGATGAAGTTTTAGAAAAAGTAATATCAGAATATAAAATGTTACCTATTGAAAAACAAAGTATAGGAGTTACTTTTTCTCAACAATTATTCGATGAAATAGAAGATACTGTGCTTAAGGATTATTCATCTCAACATTAATAATAAAATCATGAATATATTTGATTATTTATTTGGAAATAAAGAAAGTGAGGACAAAATCGATAAAACTCAACTTCAAAGTGGACAGTCTGAAAAGCTGCTAGAATATTCAGACCCTGTAGAACAGTATGTTTTAGAAAGTGTTTCTGATTTAAAGAAGAAAGGAGGCTTAATAGAGACAAAAGTATTAGAAGCGGAAGCTATTTATTTAGCTGCATTTCTGTATATGAAAAATGATCATGAGATTGATTTTGATATTGACTATTTTTCTGAAGGCTTATTAGATAGTATACCCAGTAAAAACTATCAAGTAGCAGATAAAGTCTTTTTTTATATGAATCGACATTATCCATCCTTTTATGGAATAAGTGAGAAAGAGTATGGAATGCAAGGTTATAAAATGAATATTCAATTGGCTTCTAATTATAGCTCCTATATTAAAAAGTATTTTATTCATGTTCATAAGATAAATTCGGGAGAAGATTATCTTTTGTTTTCTTCTCCTAGAAATTGTTTATGGGAGGATGGTGTCAAATCGATTGATAGTCCAACTCAAAGAGATATTTATTATAAGATGAATGCAGATAAATTTGAATTAATGATTCCTCCCTTTAATCCTTTAGTACATGGAATAATCATTTCTAAAACAGACACTTCAATTAAGTGTCAGTCCAATGATGGTAAGCGTACTTTTATTTTTAAATACAAAGAAAAAATTGTCTCTGAGAATCTTTTAGAAATAGATATGTATCGTAATGATAAAGGAGATATGGTTTCATACCATAAAAAATAATAGAAGAATTTAAAGATAATAATTAGAATACTTTAGAATAGAGATGACCGAATTGTTGGAACATATCGATGTCTACAAACCATCCGAAATACTTGGTATGTTCCAAAGTTATTTGGCTAAGCAAAATACAAGTGCAAAGGTCATCTTTTTGAAAGGAGTGTATCTTAAAAGTGCGAAAAACAGTACTCAATGGGCATTTTGTTATGATGTTGTCAGAGATGAAGATACACAAGAAGAAATAACTGTCAAGATAACACCTAAGCAACGAGAAAATTTGAAAGATGGTAATCTTGTAGTGATTGGTGGTATCATTGGCAGGCAAATAAAGCAAAATGGTTTTATTCAGTTAGTTCTCGGTGTCACTCGTGTTGAAGTTGTTAAAGATCAAGTAATGACAGATACAGAGTTAAAAATGATGGAGCTTCGAAATTTAAAAAGTCTGAAGGGATTTAAAAATGTGGATTCTTTGCTTGAAAACAGATTATTTTCGGGTGAGAAACCAATGATAGCTTTACTGTTTGCTTCAACTTCTATTACAATGTCTGATTTTAATGCTGGGAAAAATGCAGCCTCTTCGCATATAGACTTTACAGAACATAGAGTGTCTTTCGGTAATGCAATCGAATTATCCACCTATTTGCAAAAATTGGACTTGGAACATTATGATGCAATTGCGCTTATTCGTGGTGGTGGAGGTGGTATTGAAAGCCTTGACGATTTATTGGTCCTTGAGACAATTGTGAATCTGCAAACATCTCTTATTTGCGCTGTTGGTCATGTAGATGAGAAGTTATTTATTAAGAATATCGCTGATAAAGTTGCATCAACTCCTAATGGATTGGGAAGTTATTTTAGTGAGATGGTTGAGAATGTCATTCAGAAGAAAAACAGGTCTAGAGCTATTCTTGTGGAACAGGTAAAAACACAGTTTAAGGAGCAAATAGAGACTGCAAATAAACAAAATAAAGATCTACAGGAGAAAATCACAGTATTGACAAAGAACAATGAAGTTAGTCAGAAAATGCATGCTGAACAAATTAGAAATACAGAAAAACAGAATAAAGATTTACAAGAAAAAATTACAGTACTGACGAAGAATAATGAAACTACTCAAAAAATGTATGCTGAACAAATTAAAATTGCAGAGAAACAAAATAAAAGTTTACAAGATCAATTGTCCATCCTAACTAAGAATGCAGAAAATAGCCAAAATAGTCACAAAAATCAGACTGATATTTTGCAGAAGCAGCTTATTTTGATGCAAAAGGAATTAAAAGATTTAAGAGATAGCAATGAAAATCAAACAAAAGATTTTAATGAGAATATATCTAAAATGCAGTTGACGAATTATGAATTACAAAAATCGTTGGATAAGCTAAATGCAGAAAATACTCAAGCAGCAAAAGATTTAACAGAAGCCAAAGTGTATGCAAAGTACTTAGAACAGCAGCTAGCAAGCAGTAAAAAGAAGCCTGGATATTTTGGATTATTAATCGCTATAGTTGTTATTATTGGACTTTTTTGTGGAATTATGTATTTATACTATTTTATTTGCTAATACAGTTTAAATTACATTCTCTAAAAAACAGTTGATTTGTCTGCTAACGTTTAAGTCTGATATGAAAAAACTTTCGTATCGGACTTTGTGTTATTGGGCGGAAAAGCTATCTTTGTATCTGTCAACTTATAAAGTTATGAGTATATGAGTAATAAAATTTATCCTATCGGCATACAGAACTTCGAGAAAATCCGCAAAGGAGGTTATTGCTATATAGATAAGACTGCTTGGATATATCAAATGGTGAAAACTGGCAGTTATTATTTTCTTAGTCGTCCACGTCGTTTTGGGAAAAGTTTGTTACTATCTACATTGGAAGCCTATTTTCAGGGGAAGAAAGAACTTTTCGAAGGATTGGCAATAGAGAAACTGGAAAAAGATTGGATCAAATATCCCATTCTGCATTTAGATCTGAATGCAGAGAAATATACGACTCCTGAAGCACTCGACCAGGTTTTAGAGAGTGCTTTACGGGGGTGGGAAGCTCTCTATGGTGCACAGGATTATGAGAAAACATTCGCTTCCCGCTTTCAAGGTATTATTCAGCGTGCTTGTGAGAAAGAGGGCCAGAGTGTCGTTATTCTTGTGGATGAATACGATAAGCCTATGTTACAGGCGATTGGTAATGATGAACTCCAGAAGAGTTTTCGTGATACATTGAAGGCTTTCTATGGAGCTTTAAAAAGCAAGGATGGCTGCATTAAATTTGGTATGCTTACGGGAGTTACAAAATTCGGAAAGGTAAGTGTATTCAGCGATCTGAATAATCTGGAGGATATTTCTATGCGTCAGCAGTATATAGAAATCTGCGGAATCAGTGATCGTGAGTTGCATGAGAACTTTGAAACTGAATTGCATGAATTTGCCGATGCGCAAGGTTTGACGTATGATGAAATTTGCACAGAAATGCGTGAAAGATATGATGGTTATCATTTCACTCATGATTCTATAGGTATGTATAATCCGTTCAGTGTACTTAATACTCTTAAATACAATGTGTTTGGCAACTACTGGTTTGAAACGGGCACACCTACTTATCTGGTCGAATTACTAAAAAAACATCATTACGATCTTCACCGGATGGCTCATGAAGAAACTAGTGCCGACGTACTGAATAGTATTGATTCAACTTCCGACAATCCTATCCCTGTGATTTATCAGAGCGGTTATCTTACCATAAAAGGCTACGATCGTGAATTTGAAACTTATCGCCTGGGATTTCCCAATCGTGAAGTGGAGGAAGGTTTTGTGAAATATCTCATGCCTTTTTATGCCAATATAAATGCCGTAGAATCATCTTTTGAGATTCAGAAGTTTGTCCGCGAAGTCCGTTCGGGAGATTATGATTCTTTTTTCCGTCGTCTTCAGAGTTTCTTTGCAGATACTCCTTATGAATTGGTTCGCGATTTGGAATTGCATTATCAGAATGTCCTCTTTATCGTGTTCAAATTAGTCGGTTTTTATGTAAAAGCGGAATATCACACGAGCCAGGGCCGTATCGATCTTGTTTTGCAGACTGATAAATTTATCTATGTCATGGAATTCAAGCTGGAGGGTACGGCTGAAGAAGCCTTGCAGCAGATCAATGAAAAGCATTATGCTAAACCTTTCGAAAGTGATGGGCGAACACTTTTTAAGATTGGAGTGAATTTTAGTGCTGAAACACGAAACATTGAGAAGTGGGTGGCGGAACTTCAATAAATATAATTTTGGCAGGATTTTCAAGAGAACAAATAGATGTTACATATTAATAATGCCTGTATTGCTTTTGGTACGGAAGTGCTTTTCTCCGGTTTCAGTATGAAGTTGGAAAGGGGAGAAACGGCTTGCATTGTCGGTCAATCCGGTTGTGGAAAGACTTCGTTGCTGAATGCGGTAATGGGGTTTGTGCCTTTGAAAGAAGGATCTATACAGGTAGGGGAAACATTGCTTGATATATCGACTATTGATAGTGTCCGCAGACAGATTGCATGGATTCCTCAAGAATTGGCGCTACCTTTTGAATGGGTCAAAGAGATGGTGGCTCTCCCGTTCGGATTGAAAGTGAATCGTTCTGTTCCTTTTTCGGAAGAAAGACTTTTCACTTGTTTCGATGAATTGGGGCTGGAACACGAATTATATACAAAGAGGGTGAATGAAGTATCGGGTGGTCAACGCCAACGTATTATGCTGGCTGTGGCTGCAATGCTCAACAAACCTCTCATTATCATAGATGAACCGACTTCTGCTTTGGATGCCGGATCGACCGGTAAAGTCCTGTCTTTTTTCCGGCGACAGGCGGAAAGGGGAACGGCTGTGTTAGCCGTATCACATGATAAGGACTTTGCTTCGGGCTGTCATTATTTAATAGAACTGTAATTAATTGAACTGTAACGCAAATCGGATAGAATTGTTAAGAATATATTGTGGGAACGATTGATATATCATATTATAATCTCTTTATAGGGCTGCTATTGCTTGCCATTCCGTTTTTTTACCTTTGGAAATTTAAAACGGGATTGCTGAAACCTGCCGTGATTGGTACATTACGGATGATTATCCAGCTGTTCTTTATCGGCATGTATCTGAAATATCTCTTTTTATGGAACAATCCCTGGATTAATTTTCTTTGGGTGATAATTATGGTATTCGTGGCCGGGCAGACCGCATTGGTACGTACCCAGTTGAAACGTAGTGTTTTATTAATCCCTATTACGGTAGGATTTCTTTGTAGTGTTGTATTGGTAGGCATCTATTTTATCGGTATTGTTCTCCAACTGGATAATATATTTAGCGCCCAATACTTTATTCCAATATTCGGAATTCTGATGGGTAATATGCTGTCGAGCAATGTAATAGCTTTGAATACTTATTATAGTGGATTGAAACGTGAACAGCAACTATATCGGTATTTATTGGGAAATGGGGCAACAAGGCAGGAAGCACAGGCTCCATTTATCCGGCAGGCCATCATTAAATCGTTTAGTCCCCTGATTGCAAACATTGCCGTGATGGGATTGGTGGCTCTTCCGGGCACGATGATCGGACAAATTCTGGGAGGAAGCAGCCCGAATGTCGCTATCAAGTATCAGATGATGATTATGGTGATTACTTTCACAGCATCTATGCTATCGCTAATGATTACTATTTCATTGGCTTCGCGTCGATCTTTTGATGCATACGGAAAACTGCTGGAGGTAACAAAAGAACCCAGGAAATGACTGTTATTGACCAGATATTCCATAAAGTAGCTGAAATAGCTATTCCACACTTCTTTATAACAGTGGAGTTTTCAGCATCCGGCACAGAAATGCCGGAACATATCGAGGCTTTCCTGCAGGAAAAATACGAAGTAATTCTTCGTGGAGCCAGTGGACGTAAATTTATCTATAAGGAAGGAGAGTGGCGGCTTATTTTCACTTTCTTCCCTACGGACAGAGTCGTAGACGAACGGTATGCACTGAAAAACAAGGTACAAATGATAAATAAGGTGCAAATGAAAAGCAAAAGCTAACCGGTTATTAGCGTGTTTATTATTTGCCTTTCAACATTCCCCATAAGCAGCGAAGCTGCACGAATTGTTCTCCGGGTTGCACATAACCGCCTTCAAACATCTTTTCCGTTACTTGAAATTTAGAGAGGTGATGGCGTATATACTTCTCTACATCAGGCGATTGTTTCTTGACGAATGACAGCAAATCAACCTTCCCGTCTTCGCGAATGAGCACCTTAGCTTTGATTGTGCGAAAACCGTACTCTTTGCAGTGTTTGGTTTCTACTTTATCAATCCAGAAGATAGCGGTAGCTTTGACCGTATCTGCCGCACAATCTTCGATATTGTCAATCTTTGCAGCCTCGGCTACGGACATTTCGATACTATCACTTTTCTTGGGCTGGCAAGAAATCATCATAACTAACAGGAACAGTAAAGTCAAATTTGTTTTCATCGTATTCATTATTTAGATGAAGTAAAAGTACAGAATTTCAATAAATAACGGAAGCTTTAGGCGAAAATTTATAATTAGTTTTTATTCCGGAACCGGTTTTTATCCGAATTTATCCGATGAAAACAGGCAAAAGGCAAAAAGAATATAAACTCTTTTTGCCTTTTGCCTATTGATAAAACTGAAAAATGAAATTAACTGTTTAATCTAAAATTTATATGGGTATAGTCATGGTTTAGCGGAAGTCTTTCAGTTCTTCCTGTAATTTCTGACGGGTAAAGAAGATCCGACTTTTTACGGTACCTAACGGAAGATTCAGTTTTTCTGCAATTTCACGGTATTTGAATCCGGAAACGTGCATGGCGAACGGAACCCTGTATTCTTTCGGAAGAGCATTGACTACACGGTGCATCTCTTTCAGGTCGTATGTTCTTTCAGTACTTTCAAACCCTGCATCTTGCGGCAAATTAAGATGATAAAGGTTATCGGTCTTGTCGACAAATGTCTGGTCGCGAACTACCTTACGATAATTATTGATAAAGATATTGCGCATGATGGTGTACATCCATCCTTTGAAATTTGTATCGGGTGTATATTTATCTTCATTATCTAATGCTTTCAATGAGGTTTCCTGCAGCAAATCGTTTGCTTCTTCGCGGTCTGTTGTCAGTTTGTATGCGAAACGTAGTAATTCTTCCTGAACTCCTACCAAATCTTTTCTGAAGCTTAAACTTTTCATATGTGTTGTTTTTAAAATGTGAGTATTCGTTGTAAAAATTTTGATGATGCAAGTTTAAGATATTTTGTCAACCTTGGTAGGGGAGAATCAGACGTAATTTAGGGGAATTTCTATCAACAGATAGTTTTTAGGTCCTTTTTGATAGTTTCTGGGTGGTATTTTATATCTTTTACGGGGATCTCAAAAAATGGATAACGATAAATTCTCTAAAAAACGATCACTTAGTATGTTAATTCCTATTTTATTTATTATCTTTGCAACCAAATTTTCTACCAATAATGAAAATTAAGGAAATAGTAAGCGCCCTTGAACGATTCGCGCCTCTGCCATTGCAAGACGGATTTGATAATGCCGGCCTGCAAATCGGATTGACAGAAGCGGAAGCAACAGGGGCTTTGTTGTGTCTTGACGTTACCGAAGCTGTGTTGGATGAAGCTATCGCGCTGGGGTACAATCTCGTTATATCGCACCATCCGCTCATTTTCAAGGGCTATAAATCTATCACGGGCAAAGATTACGTGGAACGCTGCATACTGAAAGCAATAAAGAATGATATTGTGATCTATTCAGCACATACTAATCTTGATAATGCACAAGGTGGAGTCAATTATAAGATAGCAGAGAAAATAGGGTTGAAGAATCTGAAAGTGCTCGAACCGAAAGAGAACAGTCTGATTAAGCTGGTGACTTTCGTGCCGGATGCACAAGCCGATAGTGTGCGTGAAGCATTGTTTGCAGCCGGATGCGGAAATATAGGTAACTATGATTCATGCAGTTACAATCTGAAAGGAGAGGGAACTTTCCGGGCAAAAGAGGGAACGCATCCTTTCTGTGGAACAATCGGTGAACTGCATCATGAAAATGAAGTAAGGATTGAAACCATTCTTCCTATATATAAGAAAGCGGAAGTTATAAAGGCTTTATTGTCTGTACATCCTTATGAGGAACCGGCATTCGACTTGTATCCGTTGCAGAATGACTGGTTGCAGGCAGGTTCGGGAATTGTAGGTGAATTGGATGAATCGGAAACGGAACTCGAGTTTCTGAAACGCATCAAGAAAATCTTTGAAGTGGGTTGTGTACGTCATAACAAACTGACGGGGAGAGAAATACAGAAGGTTGCCTTATGTGGTGGTGCCGGAGCTTTCCTGCTTCCACAGGCAATTCGGACGGGGGCGGATGTCTTTATTACGGGAGAAATCAAATATCATGATTATTTCGGCCATGAGGGTGATATTCTGATGGCAGAGATTGGTCATTACGAAAGCGAACAATATACAAAAGAAATTTTTTATTCCATAATCCGGGATTTATTTCCTAATTTTGCACTCCAATTGAGTAAAATAAATACGAATCCCATAAAATATTTATAAGTAAAATGGCTAGAGAAGCAAAAAAAGATCCGAATGAGTTGACGGTAGAACAGAAACTGAAGACACTGTTCCAACTGCAAACGATGTTGTCTAAGATTGATGAAATCAAGACATTGAGAGGTGAACTTCCGTTGGAAGTGCAAGACCTTGAAGATGAAATTGCTGGTTTGAGTACCCGTATCGACAAGATCAAAGCTGAAGTGGATGAACTGAAATCTGCTATTGCCGGCAAGAGAGTAGAAATCGAAACAGCAAAGGCTTCAGTAGAAAAATATAAGTCACAACAAGACAATGTTCGCAATAACCGTGAATATGACTTCTTGACGAAAGAAATCGAATTCCAGACATTGGAAATCGAACTTTGCGAAAAGAGAATTAAGGAATATTCTGCTGATAAAGAAGAAAAAGAGGCTGAAGTAACGAAGAACGATCAGATTCTTAACGAAAGACTGAAAGACCTTGAGCAGAAGAAGAGCGAACTGGACGAAATTATCTCTGAAACCAAACAGGAAGAAGAGAAATTGAGAGACAAAGCTAAAGATTTGGAAACTAAGATTGAACCGCGTCTGTTGCAGTCGTTCAAACGTATCCGTAAGAACTCTCGCAACGGATTGGGTATTGTATACGTACAGCGTGACGCTTGTGGTGGTTGCTTTAACAAGATTCCGCCCCAGAGACAACTGGATATCCGTTCTCGTAAGAAAGTAATCGTTTGCGAATATTGCGGACGTATTATGATTGACCCGGAATTGGCTGGCGTACAAATCGAACACAAGGTGGAAGAAGCTCCGGTAGCTACTACCAAAAGAGCTATCAGAAGAAAAACTGCTGAATAAGAAGAGTAGTGAAGTAAGTAAAGTTACTTTTTTGATATATAATAAGCCCTGCAGCAATGCGGGGCTTTTTTTGTTTTAGCAAGTGCTCGTATAAAAAAGAATCGATAAACAAACTTACCCTTTAGTTGTTATCTTTTCATTTCATAAAAACCTGAACTGATATGAATATACGAGTGTGGGGCACATCGCTCCTTATGTTTCTTTCAACTGTGACCGCGGTTGGACAGACCGCAAACCGTTATTTGAAAGCTCCGCTTCCTCAAGATTGGGAAGAGAGCGGGGAAGTGTTTCAACAGATACTTCCAGTGGATGACCATTGGTGGAAGTCATTCCAAGACACCAAACTGGACTCTTTGATAGCTCTGGCAGTAGATCGTAATTACTCCGTTGCCATGGCAATCAACCGTATAGCTGCCGCTCGTGCCAATCTTTGGATAGAACGCAGTAACTTCTTTCCTTCCATCGGATTGAATGCAGGATGGACCCGTCAGGAAACCAGTGGAAATACAAGTTCACTGCCCCAAACAACCGATCATTATTATGATGCTTCGCTAAGCATGAGCTGGGAGCTTGATATTTTCGGCAGTATCCGTAAACGGGTAAAAGCGCAGAAAGAGAATTTCGCCGCCAGCAAGGAAGAATACACAGGAGTCATGGTCTCATTAGCTGCAGAAGTAGCCTCGGCTTATATCAATCTAAGGGAGTTGCAACAAGAGCTTGAAGTGGTGAAGAAAAACAGTGCTTCGCAGGAAGAAGTCCTGAAAATCACGGAAGTACGCTATAACACCGGGCTGGTTGCCAAACTCGATGTGGCACAGGCCAAGTCTGTATTATATAGCACAAAAGCCTCCATTCCCCAGTTGGAAGCGGGTATCAATCAGTATATCACAACATTGGCTGTCTTATTGGGAATGTATCCCCAGGACATTCGTCCTGTTCTTGAATCCAGTGGCACATTGCCCGATTATATGGAACCTATAGGAGTGGGAATGCCTGTCGATTTATTACTGCGACGGCCTGATGTACGAAGTGCGGAATTGAGCGTAAATGCGCAGGCAGCATTGCTCGGAGCTTCGAAAGCGGATTGGTTGCCGAAAGTTTTCTTGAAAGGTTCATTTGGATATGCCGCCCGTGACCTGAAGGATCTCACCAAAAGTAAAAGTATGACTTATGAAATTGCTCCGTCATTGAACTGGACTATTTTCAATGGAGGACAGCTGGTGAATGCAACCCGGCTGGCAAAAGCGCAACTGGATGAAGCGATCAACCAGTTTAATCAGACGGTTTTAACTGCCGTACAGGAAACGGACAATGCTATGAATTCCTACCGGAATTCAATCAAACAGATTGTAGCCCTGCGGGAAGTACGCAATCAAGGAATTGAGACATTGAAACTTTCACTGGAACTTTATAAACAGGGACTTTCGCCTTTCCAAAACGTACTTGATGCGCAACGTTCTCTGTTATCTTATGAGAATCAGCTGGTACAGGCACAAGGTAGTTCGCTTTTGCAACTGATAGCCCTCTACAAGGCTTTAGGGGGTGGTTGGAGAGAATAAAAATCAATCTATAAAATATTATATAACCTAACAGATATGAAAAAACTGATGTATATCTTTCTTGCACTGCCTATATTGACGGGTTGCAAGGAGAAGAAAAGTACAGGAGCGATGGGAGGTATGCCAACTCCGGAAATTAGCGTGACCAAACCCATAGTGGAGGATATTACTTTGACGAAAGATTATCCGGGTTATCTGACAACAGAAAAGACGGTGAATCTTGTAGCCAGGGTGAACGGAACCTTGCAGTCTACCTCTTATGTCGCAGGTGGACGGGTGAAACAGGGGCAACTGTTGTTTGTCATCGAACCAACCTTATATAAAGATCAGGTGGAGCAAGCAGAAGCAGAACTGAAAACTGCCCAAGCGCAATTGGAATATGCTCGTAATAATTATAGCCGTATGAAAGAGGCTGTAAAGAGTGATGCGGTCAGCCAGATACAGGTACTTCAGGCTGAATCTTCTGTGAAAGAAGGTGTTGCAGCTGTCAGCAACGCGGAAGCAGCTTTGAGCACCGCCCGTACAAATCTGGGATATTGTTATGTCCGTGCACCGTTTGACGGCACCATCAGTAAGGCGACTGTAGATATAGGAAGTTATGTAGGCGGTTCGTTGCAACCAGTCACATTGGCTACTATTTATAAAGATAATCAGATGTATGCTTACTTTAATGTTGCTGATAATCAATGGTTGGCAATGACGATGGATACCCAGCAGTTACCGACTGATCTTCCTAAAAAAATAATGGTTCAACTGGGAAAGGGGGGAACTGAAAGTTATCCGGCTACGCTCGATTATCTTTCACCAAATGTAGATGTGAATACAGGAACACTGATGGTTCGTGCCAATTTTGATAACCCGAAAGGGATATTGAAGAGCGGATTATATGTAAGCATAACTTTACCTTATGGAGAAGCTAAAAATGCCATGCTGGTGAAAGAGGGCTCTATCGGAACCGACCAGTTAGGCAAGTACTTATATGTTGTAAATGATTCGAATATAGTTCATTACCGGCATATTGAAATAGGGCAGTTGGTCGACGGCACTTTACGGCAGGTATTGGGTGGACTTTCCCCGCAGGAACAGTATGTCACGGAGGCTTTGATGAAAGTCAGAGACGGAATGAAAGTAAAGCCACTTCCTGATTCCCTCCCTAAAAGAGGGAAATAAGGTCTTTTGGATAACTGATTGATTAACAAATGAAATCTTTTAAACCTATACATTATGTTTTCTAAGTTTTTTATCAACCGACCGATATTTGCTACTGTCCTTGCCCTGCTTATTGTAGTAGCCGGTCTGGTCACACTCAATATATTGCCTGTGGCGCAATTTCCGGAGATCACACCGCCAACGGTGCAGGTCTCTGCCGTTTATCCCGGGGCAAATGCTGAAACTGTTGCTCAAACAGTGGGTATTCCTATCGAACAGCAGGTGAATGGTGTGGACGGCATGCTTTATATGTCTTCCAATTCTTCATCTTCGGGAGCATATTCTCTGACTATTACATTCGCTGTTGGTACGGACATCGATATGGCAACTGTGCAGGTACAAAACAGGGTAAGTATCGCACAATCATCGCTGCCGGAACCGGTGGTGGTGCAAGGGGTCACTGTGCAGAAACAATCTTCAAACATTGTGATGTTTTTGACAATGACTTCGCAGGACTCTGTGTACAACAGCCTGTATCTGACTAATTATGCCAAATTGAATTTAGTGGACCAGCTGACACGTGTGCCTGGAGTGGGTGCTGTGAATGTGATGGGAGCAGGGGACTATTCGATGCGCATCTGGCTCGATCCGGAGGCTATGCGTATACGGAATATTTCACCGCAGCAAGTCTATCAATCGATCCAGTCGCAGAATGTGGAAGTATCTGCCGGATATATCGGTCAGCCTATCGGACAGGATAATAATAATGCTTTTCAATATACTTTGAATGTTCAGGGACGATTGAATTCTCCTGAACAGTTCGGAGATATTATTATTCGCCGTGAGCAGGATGGAGCGATGCTTCGTCTGAAAGATATTGCACGCATTGATTTGGGGTCTGCTTCATACAGTGTAGTGTCGCGATTGAATGGAAAACCTACGGCTGCTATTGCTATTTACCAGCAACCGGGTTCCAATTCGCTGGATGTTTCAAAAGGAGTGAAAGCTAAGATGGAAGAACTGGCAGAAAGTTTCCCGTCAGGAGTGGCCTATAATGTCACTTTGGATACGACTGATGTCATCCATGCTTCCATTGATGAAGTGATGGTCACCTTTTTTGAAACAACTTTGCTGGTGATACTCGTTATTTTCTTGTTCCTGCAGAATTGGCGGGCAGTGATTATTCCTTGTATCACTATCCCGGTATCGTTGATCGGTACATTTGCCGTAATGGCGGCATTTGGTTTCTCTATCAACACATTAACATTGTTCGGACTGATTTTGGCAGTTGCTATTGTGGTGGATGATGCGATAGTGGTGGTGGAGAACGCTTCGAGGTTGTTGGAAACCGGGCAGTACTCACCTCGTGAAGCGGTGACAAAAGCGATGGGAGAGATCACGGGTCCGATTGTCGGGGTGGTTCTCGTATTGCTCGCCGTGTTTATTCCAACAATGATGATTAGTGGAATTTCAGGTCAACTGTATAAGCAGTTTGCACTGACTATTGCCGCTTCTACCGTATTGAGCGGTTTCAATTCGTTGACATTGACTCCTGCACTTTGCGCACTGTTTCTTGAAAAGAGTAAACCTTCTAACTTCCTTATATACAAAGGTTTCAATAAGGCTTATGACAAGACACAAGGGGTATATGACAAAATTGTCAAATGGTTGCTTCAACGTCCGGGAATGGCTCTCGCTTCTTATGGCGCTTTGACTGTTATTGCTCTATTGCTTTTTATGCATTGGCCGTCGACTTTTATCCCGGACGAGGATGACGGATATTTTATTGCTGTTGTTCAACTTCCGCCTGCCGCCAGCCTTGAGCGTACGCAAGCAGTGGGAGAAAAGATAAACGGTATTCTGGATTCTTATCCGGAAGTAAAGAATTATATTGGTATTTCCGGCTTTTCTATCATGGGTGGTGGCGAACAGAGTAACTCTGCAACTTATTTTGTGGTGCTGAAAAACTGGAGTGAGAGGAAAGGGAAGGAGCATACGGCTGCTGCCATAGTCAACCGTTTTAATGGTGAAGCGTATATGACTATTCAGGCTGCGGAAGTATTTGCCATGGTTCCTCCGGCTATTCCGGGGTTGGGTGCATCCGGTGGTTTACAGCTTCAGTTGGAAGACCGGCGTAATCTGGGACCGACGGAAATGCAGCAGGCCATCAATGCCTTGCTTGCTACTTATCATTCAAAACCGGCTTTAGCATCTGTATCCAGCCAGTATCAGGCAAATGTTCCGCAATATTTCTTGAATATCGACCGTGACAAAGTCCAGTTTATGGGAATTGCCTTGAACGATGTTTTCTCTACATTGGGCTATTATATGGGAGCGGCTTATGTGAATGATTTTGTTGAATTCGGCCGTATTTACCAGGTGAAAATCGAGGCGCGCGATCAAGCACAGCGGGTAATTGATGATGTCTTGAAGCTAAGCGTGCCGAATTCGGCAGGAGAGATGGTGCCTTTTTCTTCTTTCACCAAAGTGGAGGAACAGTTAGGCCAAGACCAGATTAACCGCTATAATATGTACTCGACTGCTTCTCTGACTTGCAATGTTGCTCCGGGAAGTAGTACCGGGCAGGCTATTCAAGAAGTGGAAGCATTGTTTAAGGAACAGCTGGGAGATGAGTTTGGGTATGAATGGACTTCCGTTGCCTATCAGGAAACCCAGGCTGGGAATACGACTACCATTGTTCTGATTATGGCGTTAATTGTTGCTTTCCTGGTACTTGCTGCACAGTATGAAAGTTGGACCAGCCCGGTAGCAGCCGTCATCGGATTGCCGGTAGCCTTATTAGGTGCCATGATTGGCTGTCTGATTATGGGAACTCCAGTCAGTATTTATACGCAAATCGGTATAATCCTGTTGGTTGCACTTTCTGCAAAGAACGGAATTTTGATTGTGGAATTTGCCCGTGATTTCCGTGCCGAGGGTAATTCAATTAGGGAAGCTGCCTTTGAAGCGGGGCATGTCCGCTTGCGTCCGATCCTGATGACTTCTTTTGCTTTTGTATTAGGAGTGATGCCCTTGTTATTCGCCACCGGTGCAGGTGCACAAAGTCGTATAGCATTGGGTGCCGCTGTGGTATTTGGTATGGCCATGAACACTTTATTGGCTACCATTTATATTCCTAATTTCTACGAATTCATGCAGAAATTGCAAGAGCGATTCAGCAAAAAGAAAGGAAATGAGGATAGTGGGAAAGATGTTGCCGTATAGAAGTAAAAGGCTGTTTGAAGACTACCTGAAAGGGGAGTTGGTATAGTGACGCCATCTGTTTGGGATGGTGTCACCATAGTAAGCAAATAGCGTCACTATCTTGAACGGATAGTGACGCTATTTTATTCTTGCAGGTAAGTCTGTTTTTTAAGGCGAATGAAGCGGATCATTTTTATAAAGATTTGTAATCTGGAATATCCTGAAGGAACGTATAACTCTGATTCTCATAATCCATCTGGCAACAATAATGTTGCATTCCGTTGCTGACAATCAGATAATCTACTTTCAATACCATATTATACCGGGTGATCTGATCGAAAACAGCCTGTGTGATTTCGATATGTGGTGCTTTATATTCCACAATCATCCGGGCTGATAAATCCCTCCGATAAAGTACGGTGTCGCATCGTTTGGTAGTACCGTTCAACTTTACCATTACTTCATTGGCCAGAAGGGCAGTCGGATATCCTTTGTGTGCAATAAGAAAGTGAACAAAGTGTTGCCGTACCCATTCTTCAGGGGTAAGGGCGACATATCGTTTACGAATTACGTCGAAAATTACATTTTTTCCGTTTCGTACGTTTATTTTAGTGTCGAATACTGGTAGGTTTAACGATAACATTTATTATTTTTGTAAGTTAAATAATGGTTCCCATTATTGGGAGCACAAATTTAATAGATAATTATGAAAACAAAAGAAGAAATCGTAGCTAATTGGCTGCCCCGTTACACAAAACGTAACCTGGAGGATTTTGGAGAGTATATTCTGTTGACTAACTTCAACAAGTACGTCGAGATTTTCGCAAATCAGTTTAATGTTCCCATCTTAGGAAGGGATGCAAATATGATTTCTGCTTCTGCCGAAGGTATCACTATGATTAACTTTGGCATGGGAAGTCCCAACGCTGCCATCATCATGGACTTGCTGGGAGCTATTCAACCCAAAGCTTGTTTGTTTCTGGGAAAATGTGGTGGTATCGACAAGAAAAACCAGCTTGGCGACTTGATTCTCCCCATTGCAGCTATCCGTGGAGAGGGAACTTCTAACGATTATTTTCCTCCCGAAGTTCCTGCATTACCTGCATTTATGTTGCAGCGTGCCGTTTCTTCATCCATCCGTGACAAAGGTCGTGACTATTGGACCGGTACCGTATATACCACCAACCGCCGTATCTGGGAACATGATGATGCATTCAAAGAATATCTGAAAAAGACCCGGGCTATGGCAGTTGATATGGAAACTGCAACTTTGTTCAGTTGTGGCTTTGCCAATCATATTCCTACCGGCGCATTATTATTAGTGTCCGATCAGCCAATGACTCCCGACGGAGTAAAAACAGATAGAAGTGATAGTTTGGTTACCAGAAATTATGTAGAAGAGCATGTTGAAATTGGTATTGCTTCTTTGCGTATGATTATTGATGAAAAGAAAACTGTTAAACACTTGAAATTCGACTGGTAATCCAGTCTTTCTGAAAATTATATATGGCAAAACAAGAACTGACCTGTGATGACATCCTCAAGGAATTGAGAGCAAAGCAGTATCACCCTATCTATTACCTGATGGGAGAAGAGTCGTATTATATCGATTTGATTGCAGATTACATAACGGATAATGTGTTGAGTGAGACGGAAAAAGAATTCAACCTGACTGTTGTGTATGGGGCCGATGTGGATGTGGCAACGATTATAAATGCCGCAAAGCGTTATCCCATGATGTCGGAACACCAAGTAGTAGTAGTTAAGGAAGCGCAGGCGGTACGTAATATGGAAGAGTTGTCGTATTATCTTCAAAAGCCTTTGCTTTCCACCATTTTAGTGATATGCCATAAGCATGGAACGTTGGATCGTAGAAAGAAGCTGGCTGCCGAGGTGGACAAAGTTGGTGTGCTGTTTGAATCTAAAAAAATAAAGGATGCACAACTCCCCGGTTTTATAGCCTCCTATATGAAACGGAAAGGAGTTGATATGGAACCTAAAGCAACTGCTATGCTTGCTGATTTTGTAGGTTCAGATTTGAGTCGTTTGACCGGAGAACTTGAAAAGTTGATTATCACTTTACCTGCCGGGCAAAAACGTGTAACTCCTGAACAGATAGAAAAAAACATAGGCATAAGCAAAGATTATAATAACTTTGAATTGCGTAGTGCTTTAGTGGAAAAGGATATATTGAAAGCAAATAAGATAATAAAATATTTTGAGGAAAATCCGAAAACTAATCCGATCCAAATGACGCTGTCTTTATTATTCAGCTTTTACTCCAACCTAATGTTGACTTATTATGCACCGGATAAATCAGAGCAAGGGATTGCAAATATGCTAGGGTTAAGAACTCCCTGGCAGGCTCGGGATTATATGGCAGCAATGCGAAAATATAGCGGAGTAAAGACCATGCAAATTGTTGGAGAAATACGATATGCTGATGCAAAATCCAAAGGAGTCCAAAATAGTTCTATGACAGATGGAGATATTCTTCGTGAATTAGTGTTCAAAATTTTGCATTAAGTAGGATTAAGAATTACCTATATAATCAGACATATACTTTTACCGTAGATAGAAACGGGAAGTATATGTCTTTTTTGTATTCTCGCAATTACTTCCATTATAAAAAAGACTTTCACAATGCCAGTGATTATTTTACAAATAGATTTACTCCTTTTGTAGTTTTATAGAGTTACCCATTTAACGAACTACACAAAGTATATTTTTAGAATTTTGTATTGATCTGCCTTCAAGGAAATTTTTTCTTTTAAATAGGAGCTTTAATTTTTAAACGAGAAAAGTTTACTTATTCTTGAGTTTATCAAAAAAGCATTTTGGATTTTAGAGGGATCGTTTTATAGTGAGAATGGAGATTTTTTCTTTTCTCTAAAATCATCCATTAGTGTCATTTTGATAATCCAGAGTATATTTGATTACTATAAGCCTATTTTTTCTAGTTTAATAGAAAAATAGAATCAGAATTATAGGGGTAAGTCTTTGTATTTCATTTGTTTATGTAATAAATGAGCTTCCTAGAATCGAAAAAAAATAAATAAGTGGAGATCGGTACGGAAATATTGCAAGGATTTTCTTTTTAGAGAAGATTGTAAAGGATGATTAGAAAAAAATAGCAATATACATTGGTAAAGTATGAGTTGATCCCTTCCTTTTATTGCTTTTGCAACTATCAATATTTACTTTTGTGTATTTATATGGTTATAAATGTGTCGTATACTTATGTGAACGAATTCCAAATGTAATCAAAAGATGGTGTTTACAATAATATATTTATGCATTTACAAAAATAATACCTTATATACAAATGTAGCTATTCAGGCATTAACAAATACTTTTATATCTATTATCTTATTAGAAATCAACGTTATATAGTTTATTATATCAATTTGTACTATAAAAGCCTTCTCTATGTGGTATGTATATTTGTGAATGTCTCTATTTGAGTTTCATTTGTGTCATATATGTAGTTATATATATGTGTTTTATGTTATATGATTAAACTAAAGCTATATGCTTATAATAACTCGTTTTATTCTATATACAAGCGTAATATTCGATTTGTATAACGCGATATACTTTTGTAATATTGATATTTTTATATTTGTAATTTGCTTTTGTGAATCTAAATATTTACCTTTGTATAATCAATGAGATAGTGCGTATTTTTGTGAAATAGGTACATAACACATACAATTGTAATAAAAAGAAGGTAGTATGGAAATAAAAGACAGAATCAGAATGATAATGGAAAGAGAAAAAGTTCCTCCTAGAGTTTTTGCTGAAACAATTGGAGTGCAACAATCTACTCTCTCTCATATTTTAAACGATCGGAATAAACCCAGCTTAGAGGTCGTTATGAAGGTTCATCAAAAGTATGACTATGTAAATCTTGAATGGTTGCTTTATGGTAAGGGCGAAATGATGGTGTCTGAAGAAGGAACTTCCTTTTCTTCTTCTAATCACGATTATCTGCCTTCTTTATTCGACGAGAATCCCGTAAATCCGTCCAAAGAACCGACTCTTCCGGAAAATCGCAAGGAAACGCCGTTAAGAAACGCCGAAAATGCCCCCAAAGAGATTGTAAAACAAGAGATTAGGTATATAGAAAAGCCTGCCAGGAAAATCACGGAAATAAGAATATTTTTCGATGATAATACCTATGAGACGTTTCGACCTGAAAAATGAAGAGTAAAATCGGTGGTTTGAGCAATTTCCTGTATCTTTGCACCCGGAATACGAATTTATACTTTTATATCCATACATGAAGAAATTTATTTTAGATCTGACAGTGACCGAGAATATCAGATTGAATGCAAACTATGTATTGCTAAAATTGACCTCTCAGTCATTACTGCCCGAAATGTTACCTGGGCAGTTTGCCGAACTCCGGGTGGACGGTTCGCCTACTACATTCTTACGGCGTCCCATTTCTATTAATTTTGTAGATAAACAGCGAAATGAGGTCTGGTTTCTGATCCAGCTGGTTGGTGATGGAACAAGACGTTTGGCAGAGGTTAATCCCGGTGAGACAATAAATGTAGTGCTTCCACTGGGAAATGCATATACAATGCCTCTGGAGGCTTCTGATAAGCTCTTATTAGTTGGTGGAGGTGTCGGAACAGCCCCTATGCTTTATTTGGGTGAGCAGTTGGCTAAAAAAGGCCATAAACCTACGTTCCTGTTAGGTGCCCGTAGCGACAAAGATCTGTTGCAGCTGGAAGAGTTTGCCAAATATGGAGAGGTATATACCACTACGGAAGATGGTAGCCATGGAGAAAAAGGATATGTTACCCAACATTCTATATTAAATAAGGTACGATTTGAGCAGATTTACACTTGTGGTCCCAAACCGATGATGGTGGCTGTGGCAAAATATGCCAAAAGTAATCAGATAGAATGTGAAGTATCTTTGGAAAATACAATGGCTTGTGGTATCGGAGCATGCTTATGTTGTGTGGAAAATACGACAGAAGGTCATTTGTGTGTATGTAAAGAAGGTCCTGTTTTTAATATAAATAAACTACTATGGCAGATTTAAGTGTAAACATTGGTGAATTACAAATGAAAAACCCGGTGATGACAGCATCTGGTACATTTGGATATGGTGAAGAGTTCTCCGACTTCATTGATATAGCGCGAATAGGTGGTATTATTGTAAAAGGAACTACTCTTCACAAACGTGAAGGAAACCCTTATCCGCGTATGGCAGAGACTCCTTCTGGGATGTTAAACGCTGTAGGACTGCAAAATAAGGGTGTTGATTACTTTGTGGAGCATATATATCCCCGTATAAAAGACATCCAAACGAATATGATTGTAAACGTTTCGGGATCTGCCATCGAAGATTATGTAAAAACAGCTGAAATCATTAATGAACTTGACAAAATTCCTGCTATAGAGCTAAACATCTCTTGCCCTAATGTAAAGCAAGGTGGTATGGCTTTTGGTGTGTCAGCAAAAGGGGCGTCAGAAGTAGTAAAAGCAGTGCGTTCAGCTTACAAAAAGACACTTATCGTAAAACTCTCCCCGAACGTTACGGACATCACTGAAATAGCTCGTGCAGCAGAAGAAAGTGGTGCGGATAGTGTGTCATTAATCAATACATTGCTGGGTATGGCGATTGATGCGGAACGTAAACGCCCTATTTTGTCAACTATAACAGGCGGAATGTCGGGAGCAGCCGTAAAACCTATCGCATTACGTATGGTATGGCAAGTTGCCAAGGTGGTAAATATTCCTGTCATTGGATTGGGAGGTATTATGGACTGGAAAGATGCTGTTGAATTCATGCTGGCAGGTGCGACGGCCATCCAAATTGGTACGGCAAATTTCATAGATCCTGCTGTGACTATTAAAGTGGAAGATGGTATAAATAATTACCTGGAAAGACACGGATGTAAGTCTGTAAAGGAAATAATTGGTGCGCTTGAGGTATAATTGAAAACATACAATAACCCTTCGCATTAAGTCTGCAAGAAAAATGCTATTTCTCTTTTAAATAAAGAAAGGATAAACAGGCAGGTAGTGGCAGATGAAAAAGAAGTTCGTGTTTAGAGGAATTGTCTACGGACAGAATCTTTAGATTGAAGATAAAATAAAAACGACGATGAGGATTTACGTAATCTTCATCGTCGTTTTTATTTACACTTTATTTTACTCCCCTAATAGGTCGGGACGAAGTTTTCTGGTGCGTTCCAGGGACTGTTGCAGTTCCCATTCTTTGATCTTTGCTTCATGCCCGGATAATAGAATATCGGGAACTTTCCAGCCTTTATAATCAGCAGGTCGTGTATATACAGGTGCTGCCAGCAAATTATCCTGGAAAGAATCGGAAAGTGCGGATTGTTCATCGGAGATGACTCCGGGAATGATACGTACGATAGCATCTGCCATCACTGCTGCCGCTAGTTCTCCTCCTGTTAATACATAATCGCCGATACTGATTTCTTTAGTAATCAGATGTTCGCGAATACGGTAATCGATGCCTTTAAAGTGTCCGCAAAGAATAATGAGATTCTGTGCCAGAGAGAGAGTGTTGGCCATCGGTTGATTGAATTGTTCTCCGTCAGGGGTCGTGAAGATAACTTCATCGTAGTCACGTTCTGCCTTTAGAGCATTGATGCAGCGTTCGATAGGTTCTATTTTCATCACCATTCCGGCAAATCCTCCAAAAGGATAATCATCGACACGACGATATTTATCTTCGGTGTAATCACGTAAATTGTGAATGTGTATTTCTGCAAGTCCTTTATCTTGAGCTCGTTTCATGATAGAACAATTGAAGAAACCTTCAATCATTTCGGGTAAAACTGTTATAATATCAATGCGCATAATCTTTTAATTTTTCGCAAAAGTACAAATATTCAAAGATAAACATGTATTTTTGCCTTAAACAATCGAAGAAATATGGATATAAAAGAAAAAATAGAGGAATTGCGTGCCGAACTTCATCGGCATAATTATAATTATTATGTGTTGAATGCTCCTGAAATCTCGGATAAAGAGTTTGACGATAAGATGCGTGAACTTCAGGATCTGGAACAAGCACATCCGGAATATAAAGATGAAAATTCACCCACTATGCGCGTGGGGAGCGACTTGAACAAGAATTTTACGCAAGTGGCCCATAAATATCCTATGCTGTCATTGGCAAATACATATTCGGAAGCGGAAGTGACGGACTTCTACGATCGTGTCCGTAAAGCGCTAAATGAGGATTTCGAGATTTGTTGTGAAATGAAATATGACGGTACTTCTATTTCGTTGACCTATGAAAATGGGAAGTTGGTTCGTGCCGTCACCCGTGGAGATGGAGAAAAAGGCGATGATGTGACGGATAATGTGAAAACAATCCGTTCTATCCCGCTTGTATTACATGGTGATAATTATCCCGCTTCTTTTGAGATACGTGGGGAAATTCTTATGCCATGGGAAGTGTTTGAAGAGTTGAACCGGGAAAAAGAGGCACGTGAAGAACCGCTTTTTGCCAATCCGAGAAATGCGGCGTCCGGTACATTGAAGTTGCAAAATTCTTCTATTGTAGCTTCTCGCAAGCTGGATGCTTATTTATATTATTTATTGGGAGATAATCTGCCTTGTGACGGACATTATGAAAATCTTCAGGAAGCGGCAAAATGGGGCTTTAAAATCTCTGATTTGACGCGTAAGTGCCAGACATTGGAGGAGGTCTTTGAATTTATCAACTATTGGGATGTAGAACGTAAAAATCTACCGGTTGCCACAGACGGGATTGTTTTAAAGGTGAACAGTTTGAGACAACAGAAAAATTTGGGTTTTACGGCTAAGTCTCCTCGATGGGCTATTGCCTATAAATTCCAGGCAGAACGTGCATTGACCCGATTGAATAAGGTGACCTATCAGGTAGGAAGAACCGGAGCAGTCACTCCAGTAGCTAATCTGGACCCTGTACAGCTTTCGGGAACTGTCGTAAAACGTGCATCCTTACATAATGCGGATATCATCGAAGGACTTGATTTGCATATCGGAGACATGGTTTATGTGGAAAAAGGTGGTGAAATTATTCCTAAGATTACGGGGGTAGATAAAGATGCACGTAGTTTTATGCTTGGGGAGAAGGTTCGATTCATCGTCAATTGTCCCGAATGTGGTAGTAAATTAGTCAGGTATGAAGGGGAAGCCGCTCATTATTGCCCCAATGAAACAGCGTGTCCTCCTCAAATCAAAGGCAAAATCGAGCATTTTATTAGTCGAAAGGCTATGAATATTGATGGATTGGGACCGGAAACCGTGGATATGTTCTATCGTTTGGGATTAATTAAAAATACGGCCGACTTATATAAACTCACAGCTGATGATATCAAAGGTTTGGATCGTATGGGAGAAAAATCGGCAGAGAACATTATAACGGGGATTGCACAAAGCAAAACCGTTCCTTTCGAACGTGTTATTTTTGCTTTGGGAATTCGCTTTGTTGGTGAGACTGTGGCCAAAAAGATAGCAAAATCGTTTGAGAATATAGATGATCTGCAACAGGCAGATCTTGAAAAATTGGTAAGTATCGATGAAATCGGAGAAAAAATAGCCCAGAGTATACTTGCATATTTTGCGAATGAGTCTAATCGTGAGTTAGTTGCCAAGCTAAAAGAGGCCGGACTGCAGCTTTATCGCACCGAAGAAGATTTAAGCGGATATACGGATAAGTTAGCGGGACAGTCTATCGTTATCAGCGGTGTGTTTGTTCATCATTCACGTGACGAATATAAAGAGCTTATCGAGAAAAACGGAGGGAAAAATGTAGGAAGCATTTCTGCGAAAACAAGTTTTATACTGGCTGGAGACAATATGGGACCTGCAAAGCTTGAAAAAGCAAAAAAACTTGGAATAACCATATTAAGCGAAGACGAATTTCTGAAACTTATATCGTAAGATAAGAAAAATATTCGTACTTTTGCGGCTAAATAAATTAGAGATTATAATTAAAACTCATGATACAGACTAAATTGAAAGGAATGGGGGTAGCACTGATTACTCCTTTCAAAGAGGATGAGAGCGTTGACTATGACGCGTTGATGCGTATGGTGGACTATCTATTACAGAATAATGCGGATTTCTTGTGTGTGCTGGGGACTACAGCTGAAACACCGACTCTGACCGAGGAAGAAAAGAAAACTATAAAAAAGATGGTAATTGACCGCGTTAACGGAAGAATTCCTATTCTGTTGGGTGTAGGTGGTAATAATACTCGTGCTATTGTAGAAACATTGAAAAATGATGATTTCACAGGAGTTGATGCCATATTGTCTGTTGTGCCGTATTATAATAAACCTTCTCAAGAAGGTATTTATCAGCATTATAAAGCGATTGCGGAAGCTACGGAGCTCCCCATCGTATTGTATAATGTTCCGGGACGTACGGGGGTAAATATGACTGCTGAAACTACTTTGCGGATTGCCCGTGATTTTAAGAATGTAGTTGCTATCAAAGAAGCATCCGGCAATATTACGCAAATGGATGATATTATTAAAAATAAACCGGAAAATTTCAATGTAATCTCCGGAGATGATGGTATAACCTTTCCGCTTATTACATTGGGAGCCGTTGGTGTGATTTCAGTAATCGGTAATGCTTTTCCTCGTGAATTTAGCCGTATGACGCGCCTGGCGCTTCAAGGAGACTTTGCCAATGCATTAACCATCCATCATCGATTCACGGAATTATTCAATTTATTGTTTGTTGATGGAAATCCGGCAGGAGTAAAATCAATGTTGAATGCCATGGGTATGATCGAGAATAAACTTCGGTTGCCACTAGTTCCTACTCGCATTACCACATTTGAGGCAATACGCAAGGTTTTGAATGAGTTGAATATTAAATGTTGATGCCTTCTTCAGCGAGGAATTCATAATAAAACATCTAAGTGTTTAAAATAAATATCCCAATGATTGAATTCAATCATTGGGATATTTATTTTAAATCAGCCTATGATTTATTTTTAAACGGCCGCTGTCTATTATGAAAGGGGTATATTTCTTATTAATTACGTTTTTCGATACAGGTTTTTCACTTTTCTAAAGCATAGCTTTAGGAAACGGAAAGCTACGCTTTAGCCTATCTAAAGCATAGCTATTTGAGGGCTTGATAAGAAATTCTATTAGCTATTGACATATTTCATTTCCAAGTAAGCGTCTCCGCGATTCTATCTTGTCGCCCTTTTTTCATTCTTA
>NZ_QSUR01000030.1:0-85711 GCF_003439055.1 Bacteroides sp. OM05-10AA | reverse complement strand
AGCCTTTTTATTTTAATACACTATATAGAATCGCGGAGACGCTTACTAAAAAACAACTTTGCAATAGGACCAAAAGAAGTTTATATAGGGAGAAGAAGAACTTATCTATTAATAGATAATGGAAAGAAACAAGTGAAAGGAAGGAAGTCACTTAGTGAATCGAGAACCTTCACCCTCTATCCCCGATGAACAGGGAGAAGTGAAGGGTGAAGGGAATATGGGTACAAAATAGATTTCAGAGATAATAAGTCGAAAAGTTACTCTTCTTTGGCTGTTCCGCCTATACTACGGATGTATTCATTCGGAGTAACTCCCGTACTCTTTTTAAATGAACGGAAGAAAGAAGCACGCGAACTAAAACCACAAAGTTCTGCCAGTGCAGTCAAAGTATAGCGGGAATATTGGCTATCCGCTACCATCTTTTTGAATTGAGTGACACGGTATTCATTGATGAAGTCATAGTAAGACTGATTAAGATACTGGTTCAAAAGATACGATAATGAATGTGAAGAAGTATCCAATGCAGAAGCCAAGTCACCCATTTTTAAGTCGGGATTGATATATGGCTTTTCTTTCTCTACATAAGCCACCAGTTTCTTATGAAGTTCTTTACACTCCTCTTCGGTCAGTCTATTGGTCTTATATTTCTCTTCAACAGTGGAAGATTGTTGCTCTGAAATTACTTCCGGATGTTCTACAGTTTGTTCTCTCTGTTGTATTTCCTCCTCCGTTGATGTCGAAATCGACGAAGCAGAAGAAGCAAGCAAACGACGCATACGTTTCCAAACATAATACCGTATAAAGGCTATAATTCCTACGATTAATAAAATGGAAAGTGCCCATCCCCACCAAGGTATCATAGGGCGTACTGTCACTTGACAGATAGCTTCCGATTGCTCATTTCCCGGAAGACGTACCCGGAAAGTATAAGTTCCGGAAGAAAGTCCGTAATAAGAAACTTCATTCTGTGCAGCCAATAATTTCCAGTCTTTGTCCACTCCCTCCAATCGATATTCATATAGTAAAGCAGATGGCAGACCATAGGCGAAATCTGTGAAACAGAAAGTTAAATTATTCTGGTTGTATTTCAAAGAGGAACTGGTAAAAGGTACGCCATTAGCCAGTATATCGGTAAATACAATCGGACGAACCTTGCCACGCACTTCGTCCACACGTTTCGGATCAACATAAATTAGTCCTTTGGTGTTACCAAACCACAATAGTCCTTTTTCATCTTTATAAGCGGCTCCATTCGTAAAAGTTGGTCCCGGCACTCCATCATTGAAAGTGAAAGCATCATACTCCTCCCCTTCTTCTTTGATACGCAACAACCCGTCATTGCACGCCACCCACAGCCAACCTTGGTTATCTTCTATAACAGACATCAGCGAATTGTCCGGAAGAGTAGAAAAGATTGAGCGATTCCGGAAACGATCCATCGTTAAAGTAGATGTAAACAGACTCCCTTTCTCACGGATAAAATAGAGATTGTGTTCAGCATCTTCGTAGATAGTACGCACTTTATCCCGATGAACGAATCCCTCCGGAAACACATTAGAGCGTAAACTTTGAGAAGCCGGATCATAAATACACATACCGGTTTCAGTAGCAATCCATCCTTTGCCCGTAGAATCAAAACTTACTTCATACACATTGCCCTCCGGCAGTTGGGAGTTAGCACTGGTAAAGTGTTTGATCTGTTTGGTCTGTCCGTTATAACAGAAGAGTCCTTGTGAGGTCCCTATCCAAAGATTTCCTTTTGCATCCGGTTTCACACAGAATATATGTCCTTTTTGAAAAAGCTCCGTATCGCCCTGTGCAAAATATTTCAGAGATAATGTTCCCGGATTCAGTACCATCATACCGCCACCATACGTACCGATATAATATTCTCCTTGATAGAAGCTGATTGTCAGTATCAGATCTGAAGTTAAAACGGGCTTTACAAAACTTTTCACTACTCCGGTAGCTTCGTTTATATAAAACAAACCGTCACGTGAACCGATGACTTTCTCTTGCCCTCTGTTTACGAAAGAACGAATGGAAAGATTTGCCGAATTGAACAAAGGTGGATAGTCATACGTGCGGAAAAGGCCGTTCTGATAGAGTGAATAATCCAGCCCTGCCTGAAAATGCCCCACCCAGACAGCACCTCTATCATCTACAAGTAAGGAGTAAATAGAATTACTGCGAATTCCTTCCTTATCATTGACATCATGGTAGAAACGATGTGTCACTTGTTGGTCTTTGTGTGAAAGGAAGTGGACGCCATTACCGTCAGTAGCTATATACACAGTCTCTTTCCCATCGCTGGATATGTCAGAAATGACATCGCAACCTAAAGATACCGTATGAGAGAATGTTTCCTTTTTTATATCGAAACGTACTACACCTTGACTCATTGTGCCCAGATAAAGAGTTTCTCCGATACGGGTCAGGCAACGGAAATAATCGGCTTCGGGCACATTCTCCTGAAAATGCCAGGAATCAATCTTTCCATCTTTCAGTGAATAAGAGTACAGCCCCTGTACCGTAGCCAGCCATAATACGGTTTTATCTTCATTCAGACAAATATCCATGATTCTGTTACAGGCGGCAAGCATATTCCGGTCTGTCAAGACCTGTAGTAATTGACCGTCTTTATGAATGAATAAGCCTTTCTCTGTTCCAATATAAAGAATATCCTCATTAGCCAACAAAGTATTTACGGCAAAATCTATCTTTTCGGGGACAATTCTTTCCAATTGGCTGCTTGTACGGTTCAATCGCCAAAGTCCGATTCCATTTCCTACCCACAGTTGTTTGTTGGCTGTTTCTGTAACGCTGTTTACCCGTTTTTTTCTTCCTGATTCAATGCCCCGGAATTCAAAATGGCGTACTTTTACTCCATCGAAACGGTCGAGACAGTTATCCGTTCCTAGCCAGACAAAGCCCTCCGAATCTTTATAAATAGCGTTCACCAACAACCCGGAAAGGCCGTCGGACATCACGACATTACGGAACGTGTAATCTTGGGCTTGTAGTTTTACACCGCAAGCCAAACACATTATTAAAAGAATCAGATATTTAATCGTGTTTTTCACCTACAATGGGCTTTTTTCATATTAAACATGTGACAAACTTACATAAAATTCTCCAAAAGAGAATATATCTTTTATTAAAATGAGAAAAATCCCATTTTAAATCGGCTATTGTTCGATACGAACCTTCAATGACGGATCTGCATAAATGTCTGACACTTTATAGATAGTAGGTGATGAGAACCGTACAAGTGACAAATATAACTAATAAAAATTGTCTCTTCCATATTTGCTATATATTTTATAGACAAATACGAAGAGACAATCGCATTTACTCAATACTATTTAAATTATTTATTGGTCTATCAACTCGATCATATAGCTATAACTATACTTCTTATCGAGTAAACGATATTCGTTGTGCGGATACATCCCCCAGCTATTATCCCCTCCAAGTCCTCTTTGTTTCAGATCTATATGCAAAAAAATATTCTTTTGAGGAATAATATCAATAGTATGCTGCATCTTTCGTGTCAACCCCGGATCAAGGTCTTCCGGTGAAAAGTGCAAAGCAGAGAATGCGATAGGTTGCAAACCTGTAATCTTCACCCCCTGCCCCTTATTGTCCAATAGAGATAGCCAGCGGACATCTGTTTTATTGCCGGTTTCCTGCGGACGGATATACCAGTAAAACTGATTTTCTACTTTATCATTATAACGTCCGATGAATGAACTTGAATAACGGTCGATGTAGTTTTCAAAAGGCCCTCTTCCATAATAAGTCAGGTTTTCATAAGGTTGTTGTAATTCCATCCGCATACCGAAACGGGGAAGTTCGGGAAGTCTCGTTCCAGTCAGGTCGATACTTCCTGACACTATAACAGATCCATTATCACGTATCAAATATTCCATTGTATAAGGAACCTGAATATCACTTAATATCCAATCAATCTTTATGGACAATCCCTTTTCATTCTTTTCATCTATGACCACGTTCTTCACATAACGGTTAATATGGGCTGTCCGCCAGACACCTGCCAAGCTTGGCATTTTATTCCCAAAATCGTTGTCAACCGGAGCACGCCAAAAAGCCGGTTCCGGATATTGTTTAATGGGCTGCTCACCATTTATATTATAATTAAACAGAATTCCTTTTTTCAAATCAATCTTACCGGAAACAGTACCTGATTTAAAGGATAAAATATGGTCTTTCGTTTCATAAGACAACTTACCCGAACAAGCCGAAAGAGATGTAAAGAAACTGCTCTTATTCAATTTTATCTGCTCTTTAGCTACTTCATGATGTACGGGAACTAAATCGGTAGCAACCTTTGTATAGGCATAGAGGTTGAGAAAATATTCATTTCCATCTTCCGGAATGACTGGAAGATTCAATCGCACCTCTTTTTCCGCATGAGGTTTTAATTCAACATTGAAATTTCCTGTAGAGAATTTCTCTCCGTTTTTATATACTTCCCAAGTGAAAGCATATTCATTCAGATTGGTAAAGTCATAACGGTTTCTAATTGAAATAATTCCTTTATCCAAATCTTTCGCATTAAACTGAATGTACTGATAGACTTTCTTTACTTCATACGCTTGCGGCTTGGGAATACCATTAGCGGAGATTAAGCCATCGGTTCCTGTATTCAGTTCCCCTTTCTTATCTTCCAACCATTTATAACTTCCCATTTTACCATTGTACATCCAGTAGGTACGTCCGTCTCTCGGTTCTGTCTTCATTTTAAATCCTTGATCCATAAAATCCCAGATAAAGCCACCTTGTAAATTAGGACTGTCATAAATAACATCCCAAAGGTCTTTAAAATTTCCATTGCTATTCCCCTGGGCATGAGCATACTCACACATGATAAACGGACGCTGTTTACCGGACTTGGCATATTCCGTTATTTTCCACATATTAGGATACATCGGACATACAATATCTGTATTCCAATCTTCCCAAGCTTGTTCGAACTGTACAAAACGGCTTGGATCGTATTCTTTCAGGCGTTTATATTCATCATGGAATACGAGTCCATTACCACATTCATTTCCTAATGACCAGCCAATGATACATGGATGGTTTTTATCTCTTTCTACCATTCGAGTGATACGGTCTACATGGGCTGCATACCATTCGGGACGATAAGCAGGATGTGGAATGGTATCTTTGAAATAAGGAACTGATCCCATTCCGTGGGTTTCAATATTAGCTTCATCTACAATGTAAATGCCATATTGGTCGCATAATTTATAAAACAACGGATGATTGGGATAATGACTGGTACGAACGGCGTTCATATTCAGTTGCTTTATCAGCTTCAGGTCATTCATCATAATTTCGCGAGTTTGAGTATGCCCCAAGCTGTCGTTATGTTCATGTCGGTTGACACCCTTTATATAAGTCGGAACGCCATTCACTAATAGTTGGGCATTCTTTATTTCTATCTTTCTGAAACCTGTCTTATAGGCAGTAACTGCAAGCTGCTTGTTTTTATCATCCAAAAGTGTGATGACACAATCATAAAGAGATGGTTTTTCGGCATTCCATTTAGATACATTCTTTATGACACCCGAAAAAGCTAACCGGGTAAACTCTTCTTCTACGTTAAATTTCTTTTGTTGTGACAAAACTGTTTTGCCGGTTTTATCCAATAATTCCAGTTTGAGTGTTCCTTTTTTTATATGGTTGCCTGTAAATTCACGCAAATCTACGGTGGCATTGAATATACCATTTTTATATGCGCCATCCAGACTTGAATTTAAGAAGAAATCCCAAATAGTCAGTTTTGGGTAAGCTTGTAAGAATACATCACGCTCAATCCCGGTCAGTCGCCAAAAATCCTGGTCTTCCATATAGCTACCATCATGCCAACGATAAACCTGCACTGCCAGTAAATTCTCTCCTTCTTTCAGATAGTTAGTCACATTAAATTCGGCCGGAGTTTTGGAGGCTTTGGTCATACCGACTTGCTGTCCGTTCATATAAATACGGGCGTATCCGCTGATGGAACCGAAGTGCAGCAACACTTCACGCCCATGCCAATTTTGAGGAATTGTAAATGTGCGTCGATAGGTGCCTACCGGATTGTTTACATCAATATAAGGTGGATTAGGTGAAAACACATACTGAATGTTACGGATAATCGGTTCACCAAATCCTTGGATTTCCCAGTTGGAGGGTACGGTAATTGTATTCCAATTATTGTCGGGCAAATCCGTGCGATAAAAATCTTTTATGCTCTCTGTTATAGTAGGAGCGTAAATAAATTTCCACGTACCATTCAATGAGTGTTGCCAAGGTGATTTTGGGGGATTATCATTCACAGCATCCTCTGCCTGTTCGTAGAGGCGAAAGTCAGCATGTGGCTTCTCTTTGTTCCACTCATATTTGGTGGGTTTTTCCCACTCGTTGTTTTGCGCTTTTGTTGTTTGAGGCAAACCACCAAAGAGGCAGGAAAGCAATAATAAGGTAGGAAATAATCTATTTATCATAAGGAAAAAGTTGTGAGGGTTTCATTGAATAGTATCAGGGAGTTAAGAAGTCTAGCCTCTTAACTCCTTGTCATCAGTTGGAAAAGCTCAAAAAATTATTCTTCTGTATACAATAATGTTCCAAATCCCAAATCGCCGGCTTCAGCAGTGCCACGCTCACCATATCCTTCAGGACGTTCTTTTTCGGCAAAGGCTTGCGAATAGGGTGCATTCATACCTTTCACCTTGGCATAGTGGTTATAAAGGAGTTCCCATCCCGGACGGGCACGCCCCTTACCATCGGCTGAAACCTTCTCGTGCCAGCCATATTTAGGATGATAATAAGGTTCGAAAGGCATCTCTACATCTTCAGTCGAAGTCAGGTTATACTTAGCCGTGTATTCGCAGAGATCGAGAATGATATTGTCATTGTAGGCGAAGAGATCAATTCCCATGTTATAGGCCGTGCGGCAGAAGTAAGCGTGCAAGCCTACATTGAGAGTAGCGTGCCCTTGGTCGCGACCCATCTCTTGGCTCTGTGCCAAATGCCTACCTTTCACTTTTCCCTCTGGGTCTTCATGCATACCTCTCACCGACCACTCGATACACCCCATACCTTTTCCGTGGTAGAAAAATTCCAAGGCTTGTTTAATCTTGGCATCGTCATCGTTCAGTACGCCGATAGAAAGAATGGTGAGCATGGCGGGCAGATCCCAACTCATCCAACCTGCAATGGCTGAAGAATTAAAGTGGTTATCTAAGAAATCATCGCAGATAGGATAGAAAGTTTTATCTATCCATTTCTTGAAGATTTCGAAATCTTCGGTTTTCCAACCTTCATAGTCGCGCATCAGTTCAGCAGGAGCAGCAAACTGGTAACCGATAAATCCGGCAGCAAGCAGGCGATGGCTGTCATCAGGCCATGTTTTATAATTCACCCCCTTACAAGTTTTAGCCCATCCGTTCAGAATTTTAATAGCCGCTTTGGCATAATCTTCATCTCCCGAAATTTTCCAGCGTAAAGCCAACTGATAAGCAGCACCAGCGTCAAAAGCAGCCGTATTGAAGTTTCCACCTTTTGAGTGACGCACAATTTCCTCTTGTGGGCTGGGGTTGTAGCTTAATTGGGCAAATCGGCTGTCACATAATTTTTGCCAACCACTAATCCAAGGTTCGGCACGTTCATTCACTTTACGGCGTGCGCGCTCAAAGTCGGCTTCGGTATTCACCAAACAAGGGTGCTTAATGGTATACTCATAATTTTCATTAGGATTGATTTCGCGTTGCCACGGTTCGGGAGTTCCATTCTCGAACTCGGCACTGCAGCTGGTCAACAACACAAGCGCTATGTTGCCCACGAAGGTATAAATCAGATTTTTCATACATTCAAATTTCATTTTGTTATTCAATCAGTTTTCAGAGAAGTCGGTTAATGGCGGAGGAAAACAAACCTGCCTTCCTCCGGTTACTGTTCCACAATTATTCGGTACTTTCGACCTTAATCAGATTTTTTAGTTCTTGTTCCGATTCGAAAGTCTTCACCCAATCCACATAGATACTGCCAGTTTCATTGGCTTCATACCAAATTTTCCAGAATTGAAGTTCGACCGTGTCATACTTCGTCAATGCAGTAGGCATATACTGTTGGTTTTTACCTAAGAATTTCTTTGTGAAATCGGCATAGAACACTTTGTATTCGCCACAATCTACCACAGTCATGGCATTTTTACCTTTATCGGCATCTTCACCATATTTACCGGCTACTGTAATGCCACTTCCACCCCAAATGTCGAGATACCATTCCATACTTGTTGATGTTTCGAATACATTTTCAGGGAATTTCACTTTAAAGGCCAGGATAGGATAATTAGTTACGTTGAATCCAAATCCACCGATACGACAAATTCGCACAGCCTTGTAAGTCTTATCATCACCGGGGAAGATGCGAAGTATTCCGTCATTCTTCATCCATTCAAATTCCCGGTGGTTAAAATTACCGAATGGCTGCCACATATTCTCAATAGTAAATTGGTCGTTCATTAAACCTTCACTCACGTTAATACTCATCGTAGCTTTAATAGGTTTACCGTCACCATAATCAGCCAAAGCAGTAATCACAGCGTTGCCATAAGCTTTCGCCACGAACCGGCCTTTTTCGTCAACTTCCACAACATCGGGCTTACTGCTTTCCCATGCGATATAAGACAATGTGGCGTCTGCGGGTGTTACATTCATCTGCGGAGTATAGGTTTCGCCTAAAGCCAGTTTATCGGCTTCCTTCACGAATTCCATACTTTCAATATAGATAATAGGTTTCACATTAATTTCAAACTCTTTTGTAAAATGCTTGTCATCGGTAGCGGTAACTTGGATACGTGCCGTTCCTTCAGCCACGCCCTTCACCTCACCTTTTTCATTGATGGTAGCCTTATCAGGAGTGAGACTTTTCCAAATCAACCCAGGATAAGTGGGGTCAGCCGGAGTAGTTTGCCAAGTGAGTGGCAAAGTCGAGGTAACAAATACTTCGAGCTCTTCGTTAGTGAGATTGATATCAGTGATGTGAATAATTTCGTTTACCACCTTCACATTGATAGTCGAAGTGGTAGAATAACCAACAGCCGGTCTAGCCGAAATGACTGTGTTACCTGCACTTATTGCCGTGATGCGTCCTTCGGCATCTACTGTAGCTACATCGGGCACTGTTGATTTCCATACCAATTCTTTGTTAAAAGCCTCATCGGGACCCACAGTATATTTTATCAAAGTATCAGTGCCTATCAACAGAGGCAGTTCGGGAGTCACTTCAAGGTTGATCTCCTTGACAAGCACTCTCTCTTCTAAAACGGGGGATACATCGTCATCATTACACGAAACGGTCATTACCAAGGTACCCGTCATTAGTGCAACAAATGCACCCTTTTGAAGTATGTTTTTGTATGTCATAATTCGATTACTTTATTAATGAATGATGAATAGATTATTGATTCCAACCCGGATTTTGTTTCAAGTTGGGATTCAGCTTAAGTTGGTCAGTGGGCAGTGGCAACAAGTAATGCTTTTCGTGCCAGTTGCGTCCTTTTTCGTGAATAATGCAACCTTCACCATCTTTGTCTTTAAAAGAAGCATCGGGCCATCTGCTTTCAAAATCGGTACCTTCCCACTTCACACCGGTGAGATTCATCGGCATTTCGTCTTCAGCAGTTTTCCAACGTTTCAGGTCATCAATGCGGAAATTCTCATCGAAAAATTCAATGGTGCGTTCACGGCGAATTTCGGTGCGCATATCCAAATTGTTCGTCGTAACAAAGTCGTTGGTCAGGTCGGGCATTTCGGGATTGATACGTTTGCGTGTCAGGTTCAGGCTGATAGCTAAGTCTTCATCTGATATCTGCTCATCACGTTCAAACACGGCTTCGGCATAGTTCAACAACACCTCGGCATAGCGAATGATAGGGAAGTCATAGGCTTCCATACCGGTGGGTACTCCGTCGCGCTCGCTACACCACTTATGAGGGAAGTAGCCCGTTCCTGTTTGAGGTATGAAATTTCGATGCGAGGCATTGGCTATTTCGGCAGCATCACCGGTCCAGTTGATACGTCCGCCGTTTGTCCCCCAGTAGGTTTGTCCGGGCACCATAAGCTGATTGTTCATACGGTTGTCGCGATTTTTATATTCATCATCTATCTTCGTATAATTCCACGTTTGGGGGTTGATAGGCAACCCATTACTTTGTAGATACATATTAGCCATTTTGCGAGTAACGTACAGAGCATTACCTAAACGGCCCTGTGTGATATTGAAGCCAATAGAGTTAAGTACGGGGTCATGACGCCGGGTAAAGATATACTCTTTATTGCCTGTTTTATTGATACTGGCAGGGTTCGACTTTTCATTCTCCAGGATGAAAAGATACTTATAGGCTTCCGTACCCAATTCTTGAGGAGCGAAAAGCTCAAATGTTCCACCTTCCATCACGTCATAGGCTGCCTGCGCTGCAATATTGAGCAAAGATTTCGTACGTTCGGTATTTTGACTGCCATTATGGAATTTCTCCCATGTGCCTTCGTAAAGAGCCACACGTGAAAGAAACGCTAAAGCAGCTTCACTGGAGAGACGACCTTCGTCGCTGCTACTAATGGCTTTATTGGCAGGCAACAGTTTGGCGGCCTCTTTTAAATCGTCAATGATGAAATCGGCTACCTCGGTACGTGGATTACGTGCTTTCTGCATCTCGGGTGAGTCAACATCAAGCGGTGTACGGGTAATGATGAGGTCACCGTAAGCCTGCAACAGTTCGAAATAGCAATAAGCACGAAAGAAATGAGCTTCACCCACCGAAGTGGTGATATCGGCTTGCCGGTCATACTCATCGGCTTGCTGTAACAGCGTGTTGGTTTGACGAATGCGATTATAATTGTCGGTATAATGCTTATCGGACGACGGAATACTATTCGTTCCATTGCTATAGACATTCACCGTGCTATAGGCAAACAAGTCCGAGCGAATATCGGCATGCTGACTGTCATCAAGCCATCGGAAGTCGGCAGACCAGCCGTAGAACTGCGTGGCAAAGAGTTTGAAGTGTTCGGGCGACTTCCAGTAGTTAGTGTCGGCCAATTGCGTCTTGGGTTCAAGATCTAAGCACGACTGCATGGTCATGGCGCAAATGATACTTAGAATATATGCTATTTTTTTCATTGTTATCTTCAATATTAAGAATAAAAATTAGAACGTGGCATTCACACCGAAAGTTACAGTGCGATTAAACGGATAGCGTTGTTTGTTTTCCACCTTGCGAGTAGCTTCGGGATCCCAACCATCGCTGATATACGATTTCTCCCACAAGTCAGCACCCGAGACATAGACACGTAGGTTGCTGATAAAACCGCTCTTGTTCATCCATGCCTTTGGCAATGTGTATCCAAGTACAATCTCTTTAAGACGCAGGTAGGCACCATTGTCGGCCGACCAGGTAGAAGGAATGTAGTTGTAGTTATTGATGTCATTGCTGTTTGAATAGGTAGGAAAATGGTTGTTAGGGGTTTCAGGGCTCCATACATTACCTACTGACTGATTAGTAGTATTCAGCCAAATGGCTTTGAAAGGCACTTTCCAAGAGTCGATTTCACGATAGATGGTACGTTTGCCCACACCTTGGAACACGGTATTGAAATCGAATCCCTTCCACTCACATCCGAAATTAAACGAGAACGAATATTTGGGGTCGTCGGAACCGAGAAATACAAGGTCATCCTGTGTCAATTTGCCATCTTTGTTCACATCCTCATACATGTGGTCGCCTAAACGCAAGTTGGCAGGCAGAGCGATAGAGTTACTACCCACATATTTGTCCACATAATAGTCCAGTTGGTCTTGGTTTTGTACCTTGCCCACATAGCGATAGCCAAACACAGAGTTGAGCGGGTATCCATTCACAGCTTCATTATAGCCTGCATTCACCACAATATTGCCTCCGTCAATCAGTTCATTGTTCATATAGGTCAACGTACCGCCAACATGGTAGTTGAAACTGCCTATCTTATCACGCCAAGTCAAACTGGCATCGTAACCATTGGCTTCGAACTTACCGCTATTGGTACTGGGAGCCGTTCCCCCCAAAACACCGGAATGCAGACGAGAAACCAACATGTTGTTGTTTTTCTTTTTAAACACCTCGAACGTACCTGTAAGACGATTGTTGAGGAAACCGAAATCGATACCTAAGTTATAGTTGTAGATGCGTTCCCAAGTGCGCACGGTACTCACCAGTCCGGCAGATTCTACATATGTTCCTTTCGAATTACCTAACAAGGCACCGCTGCCTGATTTGTAGTTGTAAAGTTGGATACCGTCGTAACGTCCGATACCATTTTGGTTACCTACCTCACCATATGAGGCACGCAATTTCAGTTCACTCACATAGTCGTGCAAGTTTTCCATGAATTTCTCTTCAGTGATACGCCATCCGGCCGATGCACTCCAAAAGAAATTCCAGCGGTTTTCGGGTAAGAACTTCGAAGAGCCGTCGTAGCGAGCATTCACTTCTACCATATATCTCGATTTATAGTTATAATTCAAACGACCGAAATAAGAAAGAATGGCTTCCTCCCAACGGTCTACTTTATCGATGTAAACCTGTCCCTTACCGTTGAGTGATTCGATAGCCGCTTCCACATCCATGGCTTTAGTACCACTGTAATCGTAAGCAGCATAGTCGTACTGAACGCCTCCCATAAGCGATACGTCGTGAACTTCATCAAATAATTTCTTATAAGTGAGGAAGGCCGATGCCGTGTAATTGTCAGTACGTGCAGAACTTTTTGTATATGACGATTTTTCTTTAGCGGGATAAGGAGAGTTCTCGTTCAGAATCGGCGTACCGTCATATTGATACCAATCAATCGAAAGATATTGTTCGTCACGGGCCGCATTATTCGTTGAGTAACCCAAAGTACCTTGAAAATCCAGACCATCCACAATGTTTACTTTCAAAATCTCATTCACACTCATAGTGGTCACCACAAGTTTGTTGTCACCGCCCAATTCGGCTGACCAATTGGGAGTATGAATACCTCCCCACGCATAAGGTTTACCATCAATGGTCGAAACTGGCAAACCCGGTTGCGGTATGCTACTGCCCAATATGCTACCAATTTGTGTAGGAGCGACCTGATGCTGACGACTGGCTGACATGTTTGTTTCCAAACTGATACGGTCGTTTATCTTGACGCTACTAAACAAACGTGCGTTATAACGTTCATTCGAGTTGTTCCCCCATTTCAACGTACCTTGATCGTTCAAATAACCCAGTGAAAGTCGGTAGCTCGATTTTTCCGTACCTCCGCTTACACTAAGATTATGCTGGGTAGAAGTGGCATTTCCCCACAGCACATCTGTCCAGTTCATATCGTGAAACACAAAATCGGCTACACCACGGAATCCCCCCGGAATGGGATCTTCATCGGGGTTGTTGCCACCGTGCAGGTTAATCCAACTGCCTTTCATCGCCTTAGCCAAACGGGCATAGCGCACCCAGTTATCATCTTCACCATAACCATCATTCAAGCGAGCTTGGAGCACACCGTCCGTCCACTCGTCCATACTCATCATACGAGGCTGCAACCCCACAATTTTGCGCGTAACCGAGCCGCTATATTCTACTTTAGTTCTGCCGACATCGGGACGTTTTGTAGTCACCAAAATTACACCACCTGCCGCTTTTGCACCATAAATAGCAGCCGAAGCATCTTTCAGAAAGTTAATGGTTTCGATATCGTCTGCATTGAGTTGGGCCATCTCACTGACACCGCTGGCAGGCACACCGTCAATAATCAGCAGAGGCTCTACGTTATTCTTCGAAACCGAACCACGAATAGAGATGCCCCATCCCTCTTCGCCCGGAGCAGCCGACGAACGAGTGATGCGTAAGCCCGGCACCTGACCTTGCATGGCTGATAGCGGATTGGCTACCGTACCTTTGTCTTTAAAAAGTTTTTGGTCAACTACTGTCACCGAACCTGTCAACGACTCTTTCTTCATACTACCGTATCCCACCACTACAACTTCTTGCAGTAGTTCAGAATCCTCTTTCAATACAATCTTTAAATTGGTTTCATGGCCTTTCACCTGTACCTCTTCCGTTTTGTAACCGATATAAGAGATAACCAAAGTTCCTTTGGCGTCTTTCAATGAGAAGTTTCCGTCAATGTCGGTTATACAGCCATTGGTGGTACCTTTAACCATAACATTGGCACCAATGACAGGATCGCCATTGGAATCCACAATTTTTCCTTTGATTGCACCAGCCTGTAATACGGCTTGTACTTCCCCAGCATCTGCAAAGACAGTCTGTGAACCACCTGCTAGAAGAGCAGAGGCTATCACCGTGGAGAATAGAATCCTTCTCGATGAAAATCTGAAGAGATTTTTTTTCATATACATAAAATTTAAAACTAACATTTATACTATTTATTCTAATATTAGATACACTGTTGGATATATTCGCGGATTTCTTTCCGGCTGACAAACAAATGGTTTTCTACTGTACGGACAGATAACCCGAGACAAGCGGAAATATATGCTGATGATTTATGTCTAAAGCGACTCATTACATAAATTTTCCTTCGTTGCATAGGAAGCCGGAGAACTCTCTCCTGCTCACATGTAGATATATCATTGGCTATTATCTGGCTCTCTACATCATTGATAGAGGTAGGAATCTGATCTAAAAAATAGGACGTGATTTCCTGCATTTTATAATGACGACGCAAATAATCAATAACCAAATTCCGGCAAATAGAGAAAATAAAATGCTTTATTGTTTCCGGTCGCAACATTTGCTTATAATCCATCAAACGTAAAAATACATCTTGAGACAGATCTTTCGCGTCTTCATCTTTTCTTATTTTATATAATATATACAAGTAAACAGAACGATGATAATTCTTATAAGAATCACTAATCAACTGTACGGATGACATATCTATATTTTCCATTGCTTAGATTTTTGTTTATCATTACGTTGGCAAATATAGAAGGTAAATATGAAAACGGATATTCAAAAAGGAAGAGATAAATTCCGTCCTATTGGCGGAGAGCAAGCGATCAACACATACTCTAATTATCAAGAAGTTACCTCTCAATTTCATAGAGTCTCAATTTATTATTTGAGACTCTAAAGAGATATTTATCAATCTAAAGTTTAAAATAAAAGGTACATAGGTATATTATTCTTCATTGGTCTTTCCGATACTTCGAATATATTCATTCGGAGTAATTCCAATAACCTTTTTAAAATAGCGAAAGAAGGAGGTGCGCGAACTAAAACCACATAATTCGGCCAAAGCTGTCAACGTATATTTAGAATATTCATCTTTATCAACCAAACGCTTAAACTCCTCTATGCGATAGTCATTCAAATAGTCATAATAGTTTTTATCCAAATATTGATTGAATAAATAGGATAATGTATAAGTGGAAACATTCAATATTGCAGCCAAATCTGCTATTTTCAGATTTGGATTAACATATAGTCGATCCCTTTGCATCAGAAGTTCCAGTTCGCCAGCCAGGCGTCTACATTCTTCTTCAGTCACATTACTCTTTCTATATTTTTCTTCAATTATCGGTTGTTGCTTTTCCTTCGGTTCAATAAGATTGTTTCGTTTCATTCTCCGGCGATAATATATATAAGCCAAGGTTATTATCAATATCACTAAAACAGTCACACTCCACATAGCAGCATTGAAACGAGGAGCAACAGTCACCATCAGACAAATTTCTGACTCCGGATCATCCACCCGATGAATTCTAAACTGATAATTGCCGGATGATAAGTCATAATACGTTATTTCAGATTGTCCACTCAATAATTGCCAGTCGCTATCTATCTCTTCCATCTTACATTTATAAGACATATATGCAGGCTCCGAATAAGTGAACCCAGAGAAACGGATTGTCAGATTACGCTGATCTGCTTCCAATTTTATTTTATACACGTTATTTTCTCTACTCATCTTAGCATAAACCGATTGCTTTCCATTCACTAATACATCGGTAATAGCAACCGGATAATGCCATTTTGCTTTTCTACCATTTTGTTCCGAGGTCAGATAAATCATACCTTTCGAATTGCCGAACCACATCGTACCCTCTTCATCTATCACAGGGAAACAAGTAATAAATATAGAACTGGGCAAGCCATCTACGAAATTATAGGGAATAAAATTATCTTTCTTATCATAACGATATAAGCCCAAATTAGTACCAATCCACAACCAACCTTCATGATCTTCTATAATAAACATTGCATCCTTTCCATCCAAAGGAGTACCCGACTGCATTCTCCGAAAATGATTCATCGACAAATCAGATATAAAAATAGCACCTTTATCCGGAAGGAAATAAAGCTCATGATTAGAATCTTCGTATACTGTCCGGATTTTATCTTTATGAATAAACCCTTCAGGAAACACATCCGACTTCAGACTATTGGTTGACGGATCCCAAATGCATAAACCGTTCTCTGTACAAATCCATCCTTTACGAGTGGAATCAAAACATATATCATATACATTTTCTCCCGGTAATTTCGAATTTTCGGTAGTATAATGCCGGATTTGCTTTCCATCTCTATAACAGTAAAGTCCATTAGACGTCGCCATCCACAAATTTCCTTCATCATCCGATTTTATGCAAAACACATGTCCTTTCAGGAATGGAGTTGATTTTAAGCCTGCTGTTTCAAAATCGGAAAAAGTCAACGTGGAAGGATTGAGGATATATATACCGCCACCATAAGTACCTATGTAATACTTTCCTTCAAAAACATAAATACACAAGATCATATTGGAACGTAATTCGGGAACCTTAAAACTCTTAAACCGCTGTTTCCTTTCGTCTATATAGAAAAGTCCATTGCGCGAACCTATCAGTTTCTCGTCTTTCGAAACAGCTATTGCACGAACAGGCATCTCTTTGGAGTCGAAATAAGGAAGATAGGCATAGGTAGAAAATAATCCGCTCTGATATAGTGTATAATCCAAACCTAGCTGATAAAAACCAATCCAAATCACTCCTTCCCTATCAACCAATAATGCATAGACAGAATTGGAACGGATCGCCTGTTTATTTCCCGATTCGTAACAAAAGGTACGAACAATCTTCATGTTATTCGCAGAAACAAAATGTACCCCGTTTCCATCAGTGCCTATATACAACAAATTCTTTTCATCACTGGAGAGAGACATGATAACATTACAACCCAAGTCAATAATATTTTCTTTAAACTCACCCGTCGAGCTATCAAAACATAGCAACCCATGATCCATTGTTCCTAAATAGAGCTTTTTGCCGATACGTGTCATATTTCTATAGGAGAATCCCTGCTTGTATGGATAAGAGGTTATTTTCCGGTTTGAAATATTCATGGAATGTAATCCACCTTTGGTAAGAATCCATAAAGCTCCATTTTCATCCAAATTCAATGCAACGATGAAATTTTCTGCCGATAAGATGTCGGAACTTACTGCCAGTCGCTCCAATTGATTATTTCGATAGATAAATAATCCTTTTTCACTACCTATATACAATCCTCCATCCCGAGTTGGTAAAAGGGCACGAACACCACAATTAATAGTCTCCGGACTAAAGGGTTCCAGTTTTTCTGTTTCCTTATGAACCGTCCACAATCCCATATCATTTCCTATCCATATCCTATTACCAGCCGTCTCTGTTATTACATTCACCCATTTTTGTTTTTCATTATTCCCTAATATAGGATAATGTTTCAAATGGACTCCGTCAAAACGTTCAACAGAACTTGCCGTGCCAATCCAGATATAGCCTAATGAATCTTTATAAAAAGAGCTGACCATCAGGTCGGAAAGTCCGTCTGTTTCGGAAATGCTGCGGAAAGAGTAAGAAATCGGATAAATAGGCATACTTATGAGTAGCAGACAAAGAGTAACTAAAGCCTTTACTATATGTCGTATTAGATTATGCATAGAGGATTCATATTTAACGAAACAATGCAAACCTACATAAAATATCTCGGATTTTATATAGGTTTGCACAAAAAACAAGGAACTTACTCTCTTTAAAAAGATAGAATCTATCCCGGATATACATAATTTATAGTTTCACCTTTACCTGCGATTTCTGATAGACTACCGGGATTTTCTTATCATTCACTTCTACAGACACAGGCTTCTTTGTGCTTCTAAAGATGGCATTTATCTTCGGCTGTCCGTCTATCCAAAGATTAAGTTTCTTATCTTCTGCTTTCTGAATAACGAATAGCTTAGCCAATGACGAGAAGTAGGTTTCATTATCTCGTCTTAATGCACTTCCGTAGGCAATGAAGAAGTCCTTAGCGTCCTTTGCTTCAGTACCTTCCGGGTAAGAGACTGCAAACATATAAGCATCTGTCATCCAGCCGTCGGGCATAATCCATGAATTACTGTGCATTAATCTTCCGTCTGCCAGTTGGTTGATATACAAATCAGTAATTTTGCCTTTATGACGAATACGAAGCCCTATCCAGTCCTGCCCTTCACGTCTTTCCATTTGAGGCAGGTCTTTTTCATCGGGAGTGTCTTTCAGAATAATAGCTGTCAGTCCTTTCACACGGTTCACCTCGGCCGGTAAATGGAATGAATAATATTTTTCGGTTCCTTTCAGATCTTCCGTAGGAGCTTCTATTTCTTCCCAATATAAATCTTCGGGATAGTCGTGCACAAAATCGGACTTAGCCAGCAGACGGGGATATAAAGGACGAATGACTACTGAAGAATTTCCATTTGTCACATTTACGTCAATGCCCGATTTCTTATAGGTTCCATTGGTATGCCATAACCATTCAAACTGTCCTACCTTATGTGTCTTCAAATCATCGATCATATAAATCACATTATCCATCCACAGGAAATGACGGAAGTTACGGCTAAAATTATTAGAGACAGGTCCTGTTCCATTGGCCAAAACATATTTCACATTGCCTGCATCCAAGAGATGATAAAGATTTCCTCGCAAAGTAGAGCCGCTATACTGTTGTTCACGAGGTTGTCCCTCCCCGTTGAACAGGACTACATTATGTGCCTGGCTTTGGAAGAAATAGTTGCGATAATTCGGATTGGGATACCAGCAGTTTCCTCCATCCTTGATAATATCAACGCCTTTATGAAAAATAATAAAGGAGTTGGCATCCGCATGGGAATGATTCCACGTATGACTGCTTTTCACAGCAAGCATCGTAGCATCCTTTTCCCAAGAAGTACGCATGGTGGCCCAACCGAAATCCGAGAATAATTGTGAGGTTTTCAAATCGGGAGTTACGGGGGCTTTATTCAAATCAGGGGTATAGAGAAAACCCATCGGACGATTCAGAAAAAATCCATCGCGATGCTGTCCTTGCTCTACTTGGGCTATATACCACAGAATAGTCGGGTCTTTCAGTCCCAATGCATACAATAACATCATACTGGATTCTGCTGATACATTCTTATGACTATCACCAAAATTCAAACTATGCAGCATACCTGTACGGGGATAGCATACTTGAGAAAAGTAGTTCGGAAGTTTTGCCAATTGGGGTATATCGCCGGGATTTTGTCCCGGATGAGTGTTTATCCAGGCGATCCGAAACAATAGAGCTTCCTGAATACCAAAGTTTGCATAATTCAGACTTTCATACATTCCTCCGGCCTCATCAAAGCTCTTTGCTTTCTGTTGCAAGGCATCGCCTGCAAAGTCAAACCATTCGGGAAGTGATTCATGAAGTTGCTCCACCCAATCTTTTACTTCGGGAAGTTCATTCTGTAGGCTTAATGCTAATATTCCACCCTGGCATACACAAGAAGTCCACCAGTTATGTCCCATAGAATTCAAAGAATGAATACGGGTAGGTTCTAGCAGCCAGTCGCCCAATGCAGGTTCTACAGCCAATCGTTTCAAGCCTTCGGCAATCTTTTTTCTTTCGGAAGAAGACATGATATTGTAGGCTGCATCATATCCTATGGCAGAAAGGAAACTCTTATGTGCCATGCCTAGTTGCGAACGCCAAGCAGGAATACGTGCCATCATTTCCATATCTCCCCAGGATTCAGCTTCCACAGCTTTCGAAAGGATCTCTTTGATTACATCTGCATACTCTTTATTATCCGTCATCAGATAGGCCAACGATAAATAATCCAAGCGGTTGAAATCTTTCTTCTGTAAGGCTTCATCCGCAGTTTTCTGAATATCTTCCCAGGCTTCCTGCAATTTCGGTTCATTCTGCATACGTTGTTTTACCTGCTGAATACGTTGAGGGGTGTACAAAAGCGAAGGATGATTTATCTTTTGTGCAGATACAAACGATGCAAATAATATTCCGATCAGACATAGAACTATTTGTTTCATGATATTTATTGCTTTTATTTTACTGTTTAATATTGATTAAAAATTCTGCTAAAGCTGCATTGAATTCCTCCGGTCGCTCCATATTCACCATGTGCCCGCAATCCTCTATGACCTTCAGCTTTCCATTAGGTAGATATTCCAATATGGGAGGATTTTTTAAGAATTTGTTATCAGAAGAATGACCTTCTACAATTAAGGCAGGTACGGCAGGGTGACTCTTCTTTAATTTTTCAATAGCATCCAGTCCTGCTACTACCCGTACTTCTTTGTGTAGCGGTTGCCATGCATCCCATTCGTCAATCATCTGCCACAAAGGCGCATGCATCCGCTCACGTTGACTTCCACCGGATTTCATTAATCCTTCAAACCACTCTTTCTTCATCACCTCCACTCCTTTCTTTTTCAGGGCAGCTATTTCTTCATCACGTACCTTTGCTTCTTCTTTAGTCATCGGCTCACTGGGCCCTTTCGATTTCCGGATGTTTCCACTGGCTAAAAAAGCCGATAACATCCGGTCTGGGAAATACGCCAACATATCGGCAGTGATAAATCCACCCAAAGAAAGCCCGACAATATGCGCTTTTTGGAGATGTAAAGAGTCCATTAAAGTAACTAAATCTTCAACATGCATAAATTGATAATCTTCTGTTTGGGCAGAAGAAATGCCGTATCCTCTTAAATCATAGCGAATGACATGATACTTTTTCGCAAACACAGAAAATTGTTCATCCCACATACGATGGTCGAGCGAATGACCGTGAACAAAAATTATCGGTTCACCCTGACCGGCTTCTTCATAATATAGAGAGCCGTTTCCTACATTGATACGCCCTTGTTTGACAACCAATGGCTTGCCTTTCAGTATTTCTGAAACAGTCCGTGAAATGACAGGGCTGCCGAAGAAAGAAGAGAAACCGTCTTCTTTAGCAGAAGAACCTGTTACATGAGAAATGAAGAATCCATAAACCTCATCGTGTTTATTTATCCACGGATAAGCACCAGCCCATCCCGGTGAACTAATCTGATAGGCTTCACCTGTCTTTTTATCTATCAGTTCACGCCATTCTCCCAATCCATAGATTCCATTGTGGGATTGTCCTAGTCCTTTCGCTACATAATTATCCGAGTCATGCGAAGGGATGATGGCATCTTTCACTTGGTCGGCCTGCATCTCCTTTATTGTTTCTGCTGATATAATCTGCTTGCCATTATACATTCCATCGTGATAAATCATAGACAGGAAATGAAGATAATCATTCAAGGTAGTACACAGTCCGCCCCCTAACATGGGTGCATGTCCGCCGTCCGTATTAATTGGGGTAAAATGAGAGTTCTTCATTTCCAAAGGTTGTGCCAGCAGTTCCTGAAAAAGAGCTTCAAACTCCTTTCCCATCACCACTTCTGCCATTCTTCCGGCAATTTGCATGGCAAGTCCACCATATTCAAAACGAGTGCCGGGAGTAAAGACTGTATCCAAAGGAAGAATTTCAATGACTGCCGAATCCAAATGATTATAGTTATCTACACGGGGCTCGGGAAGATATGGACGTACTCCTGATGTATGGGATAATAATTGCCGGAGAGGAATCTTACCTTTAGCATCGTCTTTAAATTCCGGCAACCATTTTTCTACCGGATCATCCCATCCCAAATCAGTACGGTCTACCACTGCGCCAATGACAGCAGCCGCTACCCATTTCCCGGCAGAAGCGACATATACTTTTGTATCGGGCGTATAGTCCCGATAGTTCTTCTGGAAAATGACGGTATCATTCTTCACTACACAAATGGATGCTCCGGGGTAATATCCCTTGTCTACCCATCCTTGGATAACAGAATCCAAAGAAGAGAAGTCATACTGACTTCCCTGACCGGATGATATTTTGCAAGAACCGGACAAAAAGCAGATACTTACAAAAACGGCAATTAATAAACGATTCTTCATATCGTTGTTTACTATCTATTTTTCTGATTGTAAATCCCAATATACGACATAGCGCTGGTGATGCAAATCGTATAGCGGGCGAATCACATCTCCTTGTTCTGTCGTAAACTTCAAATCACTTCCTACACGTTGCAAAGCACGTTCAGGGTGTTTCTTATCTAGTTTCAAAGAGGTACGCAAATGTGCTGGGACATGAAAATTATAGATATAATAATCATTATAAAGAGCCGGATTTGAGAAAGGAGCAGGTGCTTGCATACCTTCAGTTCCCCGTTCTCCCGCCAATACCAATGGACCATATAACAGAGCTGCCTTGTTCGGATTATCCGGGGTAGCCTCCAATTTGATCTGCATCGGATAAGTAGCCAAGATTTGGTCGTCCTCTTTCCATTCACGGGTAATGGCAATATAAGAACCAGGCTTCTGTTTTACAGATATTTTCTTACCATTCACCAACACTTTTACATCCTTGCTCCACGAAGGATAGCGCAGATAAATGGTGGTACGAACAGGATTTTCTGTCCGGAGAGTGAAACGCGTTGTTTCTTCCTGTGGGAATTCCGTTTCCTGACGGATTGTCAGTCCTTTTTCTTTCCAGGTTACCTGTGAAGGGATAAATAGATTTACATATATTCCCTGATTGTTATGGTAGTAGATGGCTTCTCCAAACTTTGCATGATTCTCAAATCCGCTACCTACGCAACACCAGAAAGAGTTCTCTTTTGTGCTATACAGTTTGTGAGACCCGGAAAGCAAAGGCAGGAAATAAGCTACCATACCTGTTTCAGGGTCTTGTTGTCCCAAGATGTGATTATACAATGCCCTTTCGTAATAATCTGCAATAGATGAATCGCCCGTCCAGCAGAAAAGATGGCGGCTAAGTTTGAGCATATTATAGGTACAACAAGTTTCTCCGGTATAGCCGGTCAGATGTTGGGATAACTTCTTCGGATCAAAGTAGTGTTCTTTGTCACTGCTGCATCCCGGAGCAAAAGTATGATGGTCAATCATGGTGTGCCAGAAGAATTCCGAAAGTTTCCTGCTTGTCGCGTTGTGGGTTAATTCGTAGTTGCGGGCTTCAGCTATCACTTTCGGGATGAAAGTATTGGTATGCTTCGTTCCCAAGTCATCGCGAAGTTCTTTCAAAGGGTCGATTACGTCATTGTGGTAGAAATATTCCGCCAACCAGCGATAACGTTCATCTCCCGTTATTGAGTATAAATTATAGAATGACTCATTGATACCGCCAAATTCATTGCGGATCATAAGTTTACGTGTTTCTTCACTAAGGGGTCTCAATTTATTGTATGCCCAATCGCCCATTCGGGTGACGATAGTCAATGCTTTCTTATTATCCGCATACAGATATTGATCTATCAGTCCGGAGAAAAGTTTGTGCAGAGTATACCAGGGAGCCCATACACCTTTTCCCTGAATATTCCGGTTTATCAGTTCCTCGGGCCAGGCACTCAAATATCCGTTTTTCAGTGCATTCTGCACTTCTTCCAATCCGTTAACCAAGCTATCGCCTTTCAGTTTGAATATCTCACTGCCGGTAGCTGCGTACATCAAACCAAGTGCCGAGAGCATGTGTCCGGTAGTATGTCCGCGAAGTTCGCAATCCAAAGATTCCCAACCACCCAGTTTCTTCACTGTCATATATCCGCCCTCACGTCCGGCAAATACACCGGCATTGGTACGGAAGCTATGTAGCAGACGATTCACATCTATTGACGTCATCCAAGCAGAATCCCGAAGCATATTATCACGGAAACGACTTGGCAACAGGCGAACATCTTTCAAATCAAAACTTTCCGCCTGAAGGGGAGCGACTGTTTCCTTTTTCAACTTTCCCTGATGTTGTCCGGGATATACAGATTGAGCTGACACTATACCCGATATTGTCAATGAACCAAACAAGATTACCGTAACTAAAACTTTCTTATTCATATTATTTCTATCTTTTATCTATAAGATACGAACAAGGTGCCTTAAACACTCAAAGCCACAAAATTATTTAATTAAGCTACAATTCTTTAATTTAAAGCCCACTTTCTTATAAAATTCATCTGAAACGTCCTATCTTTATTCCCCAAATCAAAGAAAGGAGCTACATGGATTTACGTACGGCAAATGTTACAAGATATATTCTTCCTCTGCGTGAGGGGGGCTCATTGCCTGCTTTAGCCGAAGCTGACGATGAATTTAAGTATGTAGTCAAATTCAGGGGGGCAGGACACGGAACAAAAGCACTGATTGCCGAACTGATTGGTGGAGAGATAGCCCGTGCACTGGGTTTCAGAGTCCCCGAAATAGTTTTTCTGAATCTGGACGAGGCCTTCGGACGAACGGAAGCAGACGAAGAGATACAGGATTTACTTCAATGGAGTCGCGGACTGAATATGGGATTGCATTTCCTTTCCGGTTCACTGACTTTTGATCCGATAGTACATCAAGTAGATGGAAAAACCGCTTCGCAAGTAGTATGGCTGGATGCCTTGCTGACTAACGTAGACCGTACCATTAAAAACACCAATATGTTGATATGGCACAAAGAACTATGGTTGATAGATCATGGGGCATCCCTTTATTTCCACCATTCCTGGACTAACTGGCAAAAACAGGCACTGGTTCCTTTTGTACAGATAAAAGACCATGTATTATTGCCGTTTGCCGATAAACTGGAAGAGGTAGATATTGAATTCAGGCAGATATTGACTTCTGATAAAATCCGTGAGATAGTCAATGCTATTCCCGATGACTGGTTAAACTGGACAGAAGGCACAGAAACTCCACAGGATTTGAGAGACATTTATATTCGATTCTTAGAAGAAAGGATTAAGCATTCCGAAACATTTGTAAATGAAGCGCAAAATGCAAGAAAGGCACTTATATGAATACGCAGTCATCCGTTTCGTTCCTAAAGTAGAACGGGAGGAGTTTATCAATATGGGGATTGTGTTGTTTTCCAAACAAGCCAAATACCTGAAATCCCTCTATACGATAGATGAGAACAAACTAAAACTGTTTTCTTCCGAACTGGATATTAACTGCCTGAAAGAAGGGTTACAGGTCTTTGACAAGATATGCATGGGAAATAAAGAAGGAGGAGCCATAGCCAATATGGATATTCCTGACAGATTTCGTTGGCTGACTGCAGTAAAAAGTTCTTGCATACAAGTATCTCGCCCACATCCGGGATTTTCTACTGATTTAGATAAGACTTTGGAAAGATTGTTCAAGGAATTAGTACTCTGATTCCTTGAACAATCTCTTTGTCAAACTAACGGGCGGTAATATAAAAGCTCTGCTCTACTGCTTCAGCAGTCTGCACTTTTGGTTCTCCGCTACGCCCATATTGCCAAGCTACCACTGTCACCTTTACCGGAAATTTTGCACGCGGGGGAATTTTAGTCAATACCAGTTTATCCCTCTTTATCTCTGCCGGCCCTTCTTTTACATAATAGTAAACCGGAAGGCCGGAGTCAGCAGTTCCTTTTAAACTTTTTTCTTTCACTGAAGCCTTTACATCGGATAGTTTCGGGAAAATTATACGTTGGGGTATCCCTTCCTTATTCCGGTAAGGAATACGAATCTCTACCTGCTGAACGGCACTCCGGTATTTATGATCCTGTTTTACGGAAGCCATCAGACAGATGCCTCCTGTACGTTTTGGATTATCCAATCCCATCCGATAGAAACGAACAGTAAAAGTTGTATCATTCACCACTTCCACCGGACCGCAAATTCTCGACATTCGAATGGGACGTGTACTGTGTTTTTTTGAATATTCGTTCCTTAACGTATCTGTGTACACTGCTTTCAAGTGGAAAGTGACTCCGTCCGCTTCGGGTTGAAAAGAAGGAGACATACGTACATGGGATTTCGGATTGAAAGTTATCAGTTTTCCTTTTTGCTCAAAGCCTATATACTGTTCTGTCTTTCCACGCTCATTAGCGTAATATTTTTCTGTGGCATCTGCCATTTCCTTATCAAAATACCAAAATGCATGGTGCTTGTCTCCTTCATACTTATCATAGGAAGCGGCTTCGGCTGTAGGCTTTTCATTCTTTCGCCAACGGTCTGCCAGCCAGCCATTCTTTGCTTCTACCGGAATTAACTGAACCGGAATATCCGATGACGAATGTTTCGGCAACCGGTATTCCACTGCCTTTTTTAGAAAAAGAGAAAGATAATCAATCAATTCATCGGATATGTCGAAATGTCCATGTCCTGCATCAGCAAGAAATGAAAGGGGAGCATTCGGATATTCACAACGATAATCGAAAGAGGTTATCAACCGGTCTTCCCACCATTCGTCCTCTCCCATTACCATTAATGAAGGGATACCTTCAATCGTACGGGTTCCCCAATCCAAATTCGCACGCCCGTAACCTGTCAAATGAGTTCTGGGAGAATCACCGTGAATAGAGAGTACAGCCAATGTACGTTCGGGATTCCAGGCGGCAAAGTTCCACGGATAAGTAGCCATTGCCGAGTGTCCGATAGGGATGACCGGAGCAAACTCCAATTCTGTATATCCGCTTATTTCAGACAAGTTCTTCATCATTGTTTCAAAGATTTGCCGGGTACCTTTTGTCACATCCCAGCGTTGGTCTATTCTGGGAGTGATCCATATCTCTGCAATTCCCAATTTACCCATATCCTTCCGAAATTCAGGATGCTCGAAAATTGTCTCTTCGGTCATATTATGTTGCCCAATGATGACGGCACGGACTTGTTTGCAGTTTTCCGGTATCCATAGATAGGCAGAAGGATGGGCGTTTGTCTCTTCTGAAATCAGCTCTTTTATTTCTACGGACCACTGCCAGGGAGCTGCTGCAACTCGGGTAGTCTGCATGAACAGAGATAACAAAACAACAAGAAAATATTTCTTCATAATGCTTCTTTTAATTGCATTTATTATAGTTGCATTTATCTATAAACAGCTAATTTATTTTCCCAGTGGAGTGAAATGCAATGCAGCTCCGCCACTTGCTTTTAGCTTCAAAACAAGCCTATCTCCGGCTTTTATCTTCTTATGAGTACTGCGTACTTTCGTCCGTGTCTTCAGCTTGTCATCATCTTCGTACAGGTGAAGCATATACTTCTTACCCGATTCCAGAAAATCCGTAGTCAATGTAATTGTGCGGGCTTCCGTATTCGTCATTGCTCCTACAAACCAGTCATTCCCCGAACGACGTGCTTGAACGATATATTCACCAATTTCTCCATCTAACGCGCGGCTGTCATCCCATACACTCGGAATTGCTTTCCAAAATTCCAGTTCTTCTTCTCCCTGGTAGAATTCCGGTCTGTCATACCAAAACATAAATTGCAAAGGACTGTAATACACAGCTGCCATCGCCAACTGATGTGCTTTCGTATTCTTCACCCGATTATTGAAATAGCAAAGCGTATAGTCTCCTGCACCTGCCAGATAGCGGGTGAAAGGAAGAGTCGTATTATGTGTGGCATCCGGCATTTCTTCATTTCCACGAATACCCTCCTGTGTCATCAGGTTAGGATAAGTACGACTGAAACCTGTCGGACGATATTCGTCATGAATATCTACCATCAGACCGTATTCTCCACATTTACGGACAGCTTCATGCAGCCAGGTACTCCAACGCTGATTACCTATCTGTACAAAACCGAACTTGATACCTTTCAATCCCCATTTTTTATACAAAGGCAACAGAGTATCCAACTGCTGCACTAATGCACGCTGATTGACATACACCATGAGTCCGATTCCTTTCGATTCGGCATATTTACACAAAGCGGGTATATCAAGGTCTTTATCAGGAGAAACAGTAGTAGCGTCCGAACTCATTTTCATTTCCGGTCCGTACCAGCCTGCATCCATGTGCACATACTGAATACCGCGTTCTGCCGCAAAGTCAATGGCTGCTTTTACTCTATCTTGTTTCAAGTCGCCCGAACGGAATACTTTCCCGGGTTTGATCCAAGAAGTATCAGCCAGTTTGCAAGCCGGATTCAGATTCAAGACAATATCATTATTATTAATTAAATCGACCGGACGTTCGCCAACCATGATTACACGCCACGGAGTACTGTAAGGAGAAATAATATCAACGCTACTATACAGGCTTGTCTCCAAAGTGGAAGGTTTCTCTGCCGATAAACGGAATTTACCACGAACATAATCCACCATTTCCGCTTCCAACAAAGCTACAGATAATCCATCAGGCAGTTTCAAGGTCAAAGGACGCTCACTCTCCTCTTTGCCCCATCCTTCCAACGGACGAAGTACGCAAGGTCCTTGTGCCCAACGTTCGTAATATGCCATCGTTCCTTCAGGCATTGTAAAGCTGGTCTGCTCACCGACGATATGTAAGAAAAGTCCGTTTGTCATTTCCGGAAAATGATAGCGGAAAGCAACCCCTTCATTATAGGCGCGAACTATAATATCCATAAAGTAATTCTTACGCTTATCATAGCCACCGTCTTTATTACCTTTCCCTTCTCCCTTCTTAAACTTCAAAATCATTTCATTGTAGCAGTCACGAATCTCCGCACGTTCACCATATACAGGCTTCCATGTTTCATCCGCCTTTCGTTGTTCAGTCGCTGTCAACTTCAGATTTTCACACCAAAAATGACAGGTATCATTTGGTATACCCAATGCCGACTCAAACAACTGATTCTCAATCAGAACTCCCAATTTACTTTCTTCAATCACCGGACGGTTCTTATAAGTCAAGGTATAATACATTTGTGCATTATCCTCTCCCACCGTGCGCTGATAAAAGGTAAAACGATAAGCTCCATCAGGAGACGTCAGTTCCTGACGGGTTTCTGTCATCACATCTTGCGCTTTCACCAATGCCGGTATCACCAGCAACAAAAGCAAAATTCTTTTCTTCATTCTATTTACGTTCATGTTTATTCATCTTTCCTATTATATACGAACGAGGAAGAAATTATACTCAAATGTTTATTGCCTGAAAAGCTTATTCCATCTGCTCTCTATATAAAGTCGGCGTCATTCCTGTCACCCTTTTAAAAATGCGGTTAAAATGTACAGGTGATTCAAATCCGCAAGTAGCACTGATTTGAGATATATTCATCATACTACTATTTAATAGTTTACAAGCATATCCGATACGCATATCAAGCACATACTCTTTGAATGTCTTTCCTGTGTTTTCTTTAAAGTATCGGCAGAAAGCAGTAGGGTTCATCGCTGTATAAGAAGCAATTTCATCCAGACCGATAGACTCGGTATAATGTTTATTCAAATAGGCAATCACCTTTTCCATTCTTTCATTACGCATAATCGAAGGGGACGGAGTATAATGAGAAGTAGTCAGATATTTCTTATGATTGCTGATAGCCATCATCTGTAAAAGTGAAAGCAACAGGATAATTTGATCTGCTCCTTTAGCAGAAGGAATCTGTTTCAATAACTTAATGATTTTCCCCGAACGGGTAATTGTGAATTTTATTCCTCTGCAAGCATCCTCCAATAAATTCCTGATAGGAATAAACTGGGAGTATTGAGAAATAGAATAATGCATAAAGTCTTTCTCAAACTGAATATTGACTCCTCTTACTTTCAGTTCGGATTTTTCTTCGTTATCAGATTCTTCCCCGTCGTCCGGTGGACTTTGCATACTATGAGGCAGTTCGGAACCGAAAAGAATCAAATCACCTTTTGAATAGGAGATAATGCTGTCACCCACCAGACAATCCCCCTCTCCCTTCTCTACATAGATAATTTCATACTCACTATGAAAATGCCACGGATATGTGAAACGCGGATATTCATAAAAGCGGGCACGGACGGGATTGGAAGTCGTTATAGTCAACTTCTCATTCATTATCTTCTTCATAAATCTCCTTTTTAAACTGCTTTTGCAAAGATAGGTAAATATCTTGCAAAAATACGCATCATAGCATGTATAAAAACCCGCTATTTTTGCATCATTCATAAAAACATTTGATAGAAACCATGAACGAATTATTTAGTATTGCCGGTAAAGTTGCTGTTATTACCGGAGCAGGTGGTGTACTGGGCGGAAATATTGCCCAACACTTTGTACAGCAGGGAGCAAAAGTAGTAGCTATTGACATTCGTCAGGAGCAACTGGACAACCGTGTGGCTGAACTTAAACAATACGGTGACGATGTAATCGGTATCATCGGTAATGTACTTGACATCGCCAGCCTGGAGAAAGTAGCCGAAGAAATCGTAGCTAAATGGGGACAGATCGATATTCTATTGAACATTGCCGGTGGCAATATGCCGGGAGCTACCCTTGAGCCGGATCAACACTTCTATGATATGGATATTTCCTGCTGGGAAAAAGTGACTAATCTGAATATGAATGGGACAGTCTATCCGTCTATGATATTCGGTAAAGTAATGGCAAAACAAGGCAAAGGATGTATCATTAATGTATCCTCAATGGCAGCATACAGCGCTATCACCCGTGTACCGGGATATTCGGCTGCAAAAACTGCCGTAGCCAATTTCACTCAATGGCTGGCAAGTGAAATGGCGCTTAAATACGGTGATGGTATCCGTGTAAACGCTATTGCACCGGGCTTCTTCATCGGCGACCAAAACCGTCGTGTACTCATCAATCCAGATGGTTCACTGACAGATAGAAGCAAGAAAGTATTGGCTAAAACTCCAATGAAACGTTTTGGTGATATTAAAGAGTTGAATGGTGCAGTGCATTTCCTGTGTAGTGAAGCCGCTAGCTTCGTAACCGGAGCAATGTTACCTATTGATGGTGGTTTCAGTGCATTCAGCGGAGTTTAAGCAATAAATAATAGCCTGTTATAAAGAGAAAGACTATGATGGAAAAGACTTGGAGATGGTTCGGAAAAAAGGATAAGATAACTTTGCCGATGCTCCGACAAATAGGGGTAGAAGGGATTGTCACTGCCCTGCATGATGTACCGAATGGTGAAATATGGACAGTAGAAGCTATTAACAATTTGAAATCATATATCGAATCTTATGGTTTACGTTGGTCGGTAGTGGAAAGTCTTCCTGTATGCGAAGCAATCAAATATGCAGGAGCAGAACGTGAACAGTTGATTGAGAACTATAAAGTAAGCCTTGCCAATTTGGGTAAATGCGGTATAAAGACAGTATGTTACAACTTCATGCCCGTTATCGACTGGATACGTACAGACTTGCAACACCCTTGGCCGGATGGTACCAGTTCCCTGTATTACGACCGTGTCCGTTTTGCTTATTTCGATATTCGAATTCTGGAACGTGAAGGAGCAGAAAAAGATTATACCGAAGAAGAACTTCGGAAAGTTGCCGAATTGGATAAGGTTATCACAGAAGAAGAGAAAGATGCCCTGATTGATACAATCATTGTCAAGACACAAGGTTTTGTCAACGGTAATATCAAGGAAGGAGATAAAAATCCGGTTGCCATCTTCAAGCGGTTACTCGCCCTGTACAAAGATATAGACCGGGATACTTTGCGTGAGAATATGCGCTACTTCTTATCTGCCATCATGCCCGTATGCGAAGAATATGGAGTTAATATGTGCGTACATCCCGATGACCCTCCATTTCAGGTATTAGGTTTACCACGTATTGTTACCAATGAAAGTGATATTGAATGGTTCTTGAATGCCGTAAATAATCCTCATAACGGGTTGACTTTCTGTGCAGGCTCTTTGAGTGCAGGCGAACATAATGATACACGTGAGTTGGCCAAGAAATTTGTCAAAAGGACTCATTTCGTACATCTGCGCAGCACGGCTGCCATGCAAGGTGGAAACTTTATTGAAAGCTCCCATCTCACGGGAAGAGGACATCTGATTGACCTTATCCGTATCTTCGAAAATGAGAATCCGGGATTACCGATGCGTGTAGACCACGGACGAATGATGCTGGGAGATGAAGATAAAGGCTACAACCCGGGATATTCTTTTCACGGACGTATGCTGGCTCTTGCACAAGTAGAGGGAATGATGGCTGTAGTAGATGATGAGAAAAAACGACAGATAATATTATAATCATCACAGTGCTGATATAGTCAGAGCTTCGTCAGAGCAATAACCTCATTATTTGTTTCAAGGCGGGAAACATTTTGTTTCGAGGCACGAAACTGATGGTTTCCCGCCTTGAAACTTTAGTTCCAAAGGCTCGAAACTCCAGTTCCAATAGCGGGAAACTATAGTTTCTAAAGCAGGTAAATTCTATCTCAAAGGCAAGAAACGACTATTCCTCCGGACTTTTAGTTATGATCCTATAATTCCGATACAATAAAATACAGCGGACTGTCCTCTCAATAGCTAAACCTTTCAATGCCAATGCATACTCATATCATTTGGTAAGCGTCGGCAGTGTGAGGGTAAATTTTACCCTCACACTACCCTCACCTTTACCCTCACCCACGAAAGTACGATGGATAAAGAGATTGAGAGTCGGGTGAGAGTGTGAGGGTAAAATCAGCACAATCTTTTATTTGTTAGCTACTTTATCTGTATCTTCCCTACAAAATCTTTTTTATCTATATTCAGTTCTTCCAAAGAAGTGATCCGTTTGCCGTTCAACATTATGTTCTCAAACAAAATATTCTCAACCTTCCTATTCTTATCATAACCTTCCATCAAAGAAGGATTGATATATTTCCCGGTACATGAAATATTACGGAACGTTATGTTTCTGACACCTCTGCCGGGACCTGTGTTATACTTTTGGTTATACATCACCCGAAGATGAAACAACTGTCCTTCCTGGATATGTTCCACACGAATATCCTCAAAAGTGATGTTTTGTGCCAGATTGTGATCTCCTACATTAATAGTCATGCAGCCTTGATAATCACGATCGTCCTCATCATGTTCCAAGATATCGATATTCTTGAACAATATATCTTCTAAAACCTCATCTCCTGTTTTCGTATTTCCATGCGTACCAATATTGATAGGGTGAGCAATATCCGCCCATAGTGTAGAATTAAGTACACGGATATTACGAGAATCTCCATAATAATTCCAACGATGTGTATAGATGGCTATACAGTCGTCTGAATTACGAAGAAAAACATCATCAATCACTACATCCGAACAAGACATAAAATCCAACCCGTCACTCCAACCCTGATAACTGAATGATTTCAGATTCTTGATAGTAATTCCCTGTGATTGTCCACCGGAAACTGTATAGTGACGGGAGTTAACGACTGTAATTCCATCAATCAGTATATTCTTGGAGTATGCCACCGATATTCCCTGCTGCGGTTCAAGCAACATTCCGTGTCCGAGAATCTTTACATTCTCTACACTGTCGCAAGTCAGGCAACCTTTCAGCACTGCTCCGCCTTCCAGATAGACAGTCGTGTTGGAAGGAATACGGAAGCATTTGCCTGCCACATCAGTGGGTTCGTGTATGCCGGACTCAAAATACATCACATTCGGATCACTTTTATCAGGCACATTCTCAATGATCGGATTGGCAAACACATGCAGATTATTCAAACGGTCACCGTTGAACTCTACAGAGAGCTTTTGTGGTTTATCCAATGTGAACAGCAGAAAATTTCCGTCTATCTCCGGCTGAATGCCTTTAGATAGTGGACGCACTACTGCTGAACGGAGTTCCCCGTTATTCTTTTGCACCAGCACTTCCACTTTACCGGAAAAATCAAACTGTACCATGGTTGCATCCGACTTGGTATCCATATCCACCTTTACATTATATTCATAAAGGTCTACCCAATCTTTTTCACCCACTTGCCGTACTTTTACTGTATAATCGTCATTGTGGCGGGCATAGTAGATGCCTTGTGGCACCGGATAGATGACAATTTCTGCCTGTATAACTCCTGAAGTCATTACAAGTAAAAATGTAAGCGCTATTCGTATCAATCTATTCATCTTGAATTATTCATTTATTGTGCATACATCAATGTACCAAGTCCAAGTACATCATACCCGCCGGAGTTAGCATCATAATAACCGCCTCCTCCTTCTATTCCTACATATTCGGTAGCAATCTTAGTATATTTGAGATTATCATCCGAGATGTTTTTTATCCCTTTGTAATGATAATAAGGCAACGCCCATATCGCACGTTTGATCCATTTACCACCACCAAGTGTTGTTTGTTCTTCCGGAATCGGATATCCCCATTGACTCTGTTTTTGCCATATATAAGTAGTATATGGTACAGTCTCATTAGTGTAATTACAACAAGCAGCATATTCGCAAGCCCGCATGAACAGATTGTCATCATAGGCAAAGAAATCGTCTCCCTGACTCCATGCCAACTGACAAATAACTCCCATCAATCCGACACACATCAACGTGTGCCCTTGGTCACGTCCACTTTCCTGCCATTGGGCAAAGTTATAGTCCGGTGCATAATCGTGATAGATAGCACGACGTAAACGTCCGTTTGTATCACCTGTCTGCAAATGGTCGATACCTTCATTATAAATATCACGACGATCGGTTACAATGCCGATAGCCATTTTAGCCGCTATATTACAAAGACACCAGTTAGCCCAATAATGTAACGCATTCGTATCGTGATGACGTTTCAGAAAATCATCATTAGCGGGATAGAACACTTTAAGCAACCAATTCTGGAACGCTGCGAAATCCGCACGATCCCATCCTCCATAATCCCTCAATAATTCACCGGCAATAGCAAATTCATAACCATAAAGTCCTGCGGCAAGCGATAAATTCGTATTACCTGTTACACCTACACAAGTCTGTACCCACTTATTCAGATTCTCCACTGCTTTTGCCGCATATTCATCATCTTGCTCAATCTTCCAACGAAGCGCCTGCTGATATGCAATAGTGGCCCCCTTGGCTGCATTCATATAATTTTCATCACCGGAAACTCCACGTTTAATCCATTCCGTAGGATAAGTATCTGCCGTCTTCTGCGAAAACTGACTTTCTACTAATAATTGATAAGCACTTACCCAAGGTTCTTCTCCGGCAGCTTTTTTATCCCGAATACGCTGGAAGTCTTCCTCTGTATGCAACCCTTCATGCAGCATGGGTTCCGTTGACGGTTTAAGTTCAACCTGTTCCAAATTCACGTTATTATCAGGAAGAGGAATTTTATTCAAATCAGTTTCCACATTGACACCCGGAAGGTCAATGCCGTCCCCACATCCTACCAGAAACAGGGTAGCAAATACTGCGGTTATATAATATATCTTTTTCATCATATTTTTGGTTTAATGGTACACCGCATCTACCATTGATTACGGTGCACCCAATTATAGTTTATTGCTCTACTAACTCTAATTTGAAATTATCTATCTTAGCCCGTCCTTGTTTTACTGTAATCGTACATACAAAACCAATGACAACATCGGTAGGCTCTTCAACAAGAATATCAACTACTACATCACCCGTACCCGAAATAGAAGCGTTTGCCAGACTCTTACTTGGTATATCACTCGTATTTGCCATCTCACGACCTTTACAAACCGCAACATAACCGGTAAAACCTCTGCCATCATATTCATAAACGTGTGCCGTCAACTTATATTTTCCTTTTTGAAGATGAGAAGTCTGATATACCTTACCATCATTTTTAGGATTGTCAAATCCCCAATCTGTTTGTAAAGCCAAACCTGCATCACTTCCATCACCATATTTCGTTTTAAATGCCAAATCAACAGCAGCACCTCCTTCACCAGCAGTCAAGTTAGAGTTCTGAACTATCCAATAAGCAGCTTTTGCCCACTCTCCTTTTTTATGGAATCCTTTATCCCCACCTTCTTTTACATATTCAAAAGGCTGTTTATAGTTCATGAGTACATATTGAGAAATATCTCCATCCACCGGCAGAGGTTGTAACATATCACTCTCTACGGGTTGTGCAATGCCTTCAAACACCATTGTTACTTTTCCACCATTGAAACCTTGTGGAACCGTTACAGTAATAGAAGTCGTAGTAATCTTTTTAACCGTAACAGGTACGGATATTCCCTCAAAAGTAACTGTAACAGAATTCTTATCCGTTCCAAAACCTTTTCCTGTAAATGTTATTTCCTGTCCGGCTTTTACTAATGTACCATAAGGATAAATATACGGTGTTTCAACAGAAGTGATTTCCGGAGTTGCCCAAACCTCAAATGTACCTGATTCGCCCATCTCTATTTCCTTACCCTGAATTATCAGTTTAATCTTCACCGGAGCTTCAGATGAAACTCCTTTTGGAACATTCACTACGATATTACCCTTATCATTCAGTGTCACTTTATCACAAACTGTTTCTCCGAAAAAGACCTGAATATTTTCAGCTTTCGTACCAAAGTTCTGACCAATGATCGTTACTTCCGCATTAATATATCCGGCTTTCGTTGAAATGCCTGTTACTGTCGGCATCGGTAATACCGTATATTTCAACTGTGTCCCGATAGTTTCAAACGGAGTAATGACCGTAATTGTATAATCTCCGGCTTCCAACGAAGCAGGTACGGTGAGTGGAATACTCTTATCTGTCAAATTATCTGTATCTATTGCAGCTTCTACAGGTTCTCCGCCGGCTTTAGAGAAAGTTACTTTCAAAGGCTCCAACCCTTCAACAGACTTATCCAGCAATTCTTGCACAAGATTGGTTCCTGTTATTGCAAATGCACTTCCTGCAAAACCTGATGGAATCGATTCACCCTCTTTAGGGGCATCAAGCGTTGCATGCTTCAACACTGTGAAAGGATAAGAAGCCAAATCAATCGTTTGTTCTGCCATAATAAGTGTCATAACTCCACTGACAGCTGTCTCGGGAACTTTGGCCGTAAATTCGGTATCAGTAGGTGTACCCACAATCTCTGCCTTGTCTGTGGAAGTCCCGAAAGTCAAAGTATACAGTGTTTTAGAAGAAACAAATTCTTGTCCTTCGAAAACGATACTGGCACCCGGAAACCCATAAGAAGGTTTCACTACGCTGACACCCGGCTTACCAAGTACACGATAAACTAGATCAGTCTCCACACGTTGCCCGAAAACCTCAACGGTTATCTTTCCGTTTGTTGCCGATTCCGGCACTTTCGCAAGGATAGCATCATCGGCGCAAGAGACTACTACTGCCTCCTGGGAACCGATAAATACTTTCACATCTTCTGTTATGATACCAAAATCACTGCCACTAACGGTAAACTCATTCCCAACATATCCTTCTACGGGATCTATCTTTGTTACAGTCGCCACAGGATCAGTGTAACTCATTGGAACAATTTCTTCATTTTCCTCGTCACAAGCAGCTAATGCGAAAAGCGAGAGAAAAACGGGAAACAGATAGTTATATATTTTCTTCATAATCTTAATTATATTATCACGATGAATTACTCTTTTTTCTTTTTCCACATCATTCAAGAATCAATTTTAATTCTGTCACCTTAAAGTATGAATTACCTTTAGCCAGAGAAGTCAGGAATCCAATGACAACATCCGTTGTCTCCGTCACTTCAAATGAAGGTGTTACCAAAATACCCGAGTCATCATTTGTTCCAGCTTTGTCATAGATCGCACAAACTCCATTTAATTGCTCAATATCAGCTACATTCGGTATATCACTCTCACTATTTCCTTTGGCCATCAATGCAGAAATAAAATTCCCCGCATCACTTACTACCATCGTATAGGCATAAGTAACTTCCAGTCTGTATTTACCAGGACGAAGTGTAGCAACTTGCCATATTTTTCCGTTCGTATAAGCTTCCTTCTCCCATCCATTCTGGAACGCTAATGTGAAGCCCTCTGCTGCTTTATACTGCATTCCGGTAACAGTAGTATTATTTTTTGCATTGAAAGATGCCTTATTCTGATTCCATACTGCCGGAGTCCACCATTCACCGTTCTTCCAATTTTCATCATTTGCCTTGGCAAACGGCTGCTTGTAGTTTTGAAGGTAAAGCACTGTCACATCACCTTTTGAGTTAGGATTAAACATTGCACTACCTGTCATTGTATATCCATGAATAGTTACAGTCACATTACCTGTTTTATAATCTGCAGGAGTTGTCGCAACAATAGTAGACTCATCCACCAGTTCAAATTCAGCCGGTGTTCCATTGAAGCTGACAGAAATATCAGATGGATTCGTACCAAAGTTCTCACCTGTTATAGTAACCTTGTCTCCTGTATCGGCTACCCCTTCACCGTCTTCACTATCAGAAGTCACTGTAATGACACGTGGTGTAGGCAGTACTGTATAATAACCGATATTCTCTACCTTTTTATTATAAATCTGTAAAGACAGATTGCCTGTTACTGCAGTTTCCGGCACTTCCACTACCAAACGGTTATTTTTGCAATCGAGTACTTTATTGGATTGAGCTTCACCGAAGAAAACTTTCACTGCTTCAGCACGGTCACCAAAATTGGTTCCTGTAATAACTACCTGTGTAGTGACATATCCATCCGTAGGATAAATGCTCTCCACTACTGGTACAGGATAATCATAAACTCTATACTTGGGGTCTTGCTCACAACCGGAGAAAAGTGCGGAAACACAAGCAAGTATTGCCAAGTGAAATGTATATTTGAATAAAAACTTCATATAATCTATGGTATTATACGTTAAACGATTGAATGATTAATATCCCGGATTTTGTACCAGATTTGAATTCAGGTTGATTTGATTTCTTGGAATTGCCCACAAATAATCTCCCTTAGTAAATGCGCAGTCGGATGATTTGAGAAGCACTACACAAGGTAGTTTACCTTTACCTGTCTCTACTTCTTCCGTCCCTTTCGTAAAAATAGCCGGATTGAAAGCACTGGTAGCATTCCCATTTTCGTCTATAAATGCCGTCGGATAGCTGGCATTACCTACTACCGCACCGCAACGAGACTCATTCAGATTCTTCTCCGCAATACCCCAACGTTTCAGGTCGTCACAACGGAAACCTTCCATATAGAGTTCCAAAGCACGTTCACGGCGGATCTCATCCAGCATTACCTGATTGACTGTCTTACTCGCATTTGCCGGCACTCCTTCCTGAATTCGCTTTGCCAATGCATTTGTTAGGTTGGCAATTCCCGCACGGGCACGAATTTTATTTATCGACTTATTCAACTGGTCATCTGATATTTCACCATAACGTTCCATCACAGCTTCAGCATAATTCAAGTATACTTCTGCCAACCGAAGTACCGGATAATTGGCCGATTCATCTTTACTTTGGCGTTGAATATCAGTAATAGCAAATTTGGAAACACCATACCCACAGTTCTCAACTGTCAGGCTCGTAGAATATGAACCCACATAAGAGGTCAAACGGAAATCCCGGTTCTGAAATTCGTCCCCCGGATTCTTATATCCCTGAAACTTATCAGACATACTGACCGGAAGCCCGTCAGTGCATAAAAACATATCAATTAATTTCCGACTGGGACGCATATCCGTATAAATCACCTGATTCAAAGCAACCTGTCCTTTACGCGTTTCCTGACTATATACAGAAGCTATGATAAATTCCTTGTTCGTGACTCTTCCTGCACCGGCAGGATTGCTAGCTTCTTCTTCAATATTAAACAGGTAACGGCTACTCAAATTTTTCATTGCTGTCACATTATTATAATTCCAAAGAGAATAAGCAGCATCCCCCATCACTGTTTCGGATAGTTGAACAGATTCTTCCAGGAAAGCATTTACCTGATCGGAAGCCGGACCGGCAGAACCTTCAAAATCTGTAGAAGTACCATTGTACTTACGCCAGGTAGCTTCATAAAGTAACACGCGAGCCTTAAATGCCTGTGCAGCCTGTTTGCTGATTTTACCTTTGTCGGCAGAGGTTATATTCTGTTCCAACGGCAACCCTGCGATAGCCTCATCCAAATCGGAAAGAATCAAGTTGACAACCTCATAACGGCTGTTACGTTTTCCATATAACTCCGGTGAAGTCACGTCGAGAACTTTCGTAACGACAGGCACTCCACCAAAAAACTTCAATAAGTAAAAATAGTTATAGGCACGGAAAAAATGACCTTCGGCTAATTCTTTTTTAATATCCGCTAAATTACCTGTATAGGAAGAAACTGCTCTTTCAAACATGTGATTAGTGGCACGAATATTACCATAGCAATTACCCCAACGGCTATCGTCATTAGGAACTCCCATCACACCGGTCCCCACACCATACGAATATCTGAAACAAGTAGAAAGATCGGATGCCGCATCCATGTGATCGAATATACTTCCATAGGAAGACTGCCATCCCAATAATTGCCCGTAAAGCCCGTTAGCATATTCACGGAAATGCTCCGGAGTTTTGAAATAAATCACATCTGTCTTGGCATCCAGTGGTTCCAAGTCAAGGAACGTATTCACGCATGAAGAAAATCCCAATGCGCAGGTGCAAATTAATATATAGTTCGTTATCTTTTTCATATCTTCTATTCTGTATTTAATTTTCCATAGCTACTATAAAGTGATGTTCAGACCGAACGACCAAGTACGTGCAAACGGGTATCCACTGTTGTTGGAGGCTGCTCCCATTTCCGGGTCGAAACCGTCTCGAATACTGGTAGCTTCCCATAAATCATTACCAGAGAAGTAAACACGTACTTTTTCCAGTTTCACCTTGCGAGTCCATATCTGCGGCAATGTGTAGCCGACTATTAATGTTTTCAAACGGATATAGCGGTTATTCTGCATCATAAAGTCGTTATTCTGATAATTCCAGCGTGCGAGATTCGCATTGGTAGTCAAGCGAGGGAATTCAGCATTCGGATTGCTCTCTGTCCATGTCTTTCCCAAATATGTCGGGTTCTGATTGGCAGTACGTGTTTGAAAAGGATAAGCCATCCAGTCATTACGGATAACATACTGCTTGCCGACACCTTGGAACATTGCGTTCACATCAATACCTTTCCATGATCCTCCCAGTGTGAAACCGAAAACAAAATGTGGATTGGAGTCACCGAGATATTGCAAATCGCTATTCTCATTCCCTGCACCGGAAATCTTATAATCACCATTCAAATCCAAACGTTTGGTATCACCTGGACGCAACCGGCTTGCACTTCCTGCTCCTACACCAGTCAAATCTTCTTTACCCTCTCCATAGAGTGCATAATAGCGGTCTACTTCTGCCTGATCTTTAAAGTAACCATCTGTGCGATAAAGAAAGTACGAATTCAACGGATACCCATTCACGGCTGCATTCCAACCAGCCCCATAAGAATCTGCTCCTTCCATCTCTTTCAACAGACTCTTTGTATCACCAATATTAAAGTTGGCATAGTAAGAAAAGTCTTTAATCTGATCGCGCCATCCAATAGTGAATTCCCAACCTTTTACATTCAAATGACCACTATTCGTTTTAGGAGCTTTACCTCCTAATACACCCGGATATGTGACATTTACCAACATACCGGTATTATCTTTTATAAAATAATCGAATGTAGCTTTCAAACGATTATCGAAAAAGTTAAGATCGATACCAAAGTTTTTCTGTGAAACTTTCTCCCAAGTACGGTCATAAGAAATTAAACCGCCAAAACCTGAAGATACCTGATTGGCAGGTATAGTTCCAAAACCGGCTGTTCCAAGAGAGACAGTAGACACATAATCGTAATCACCCAGCCCGACATCATTACCCGAACTACCGTAACTTAAACGCAACTTACCAAAAGAAAGAACAGGTTTTAAAAATTCTACAAATTGTTCTTCCGAGAATGCCCATCCCAAAGAGACAGAACCAAAGCTTTTGAAACGATAACCGGGAGCAAACTTGGAATTTCCGTCACGACGCCCCATCAATTCAACCATATATTTTTCCGCATAGTTATAATTCAAACGGGCAATATATGAATAGGTACCATTATGAGTCTTTCCTCCACCGTTACCCTGTGTACCCGTAGCCAAATTCAAATCGTAAATTCCGGCATCCTCAAACTTCTCACGGGCGGTAACAACTTTCTTAGTCACCCATTTCTCGGCATTGATGCCGAACATAGCATCTATATTATGTACTTCGGCAAATGTACGCTTATATTTCAATAACCCTGAATAGTACTGATACCGGGCATTATTTGCCTGTACCAAATATCCCGGCTGATGGGAATCTTTAAAATTCAGCACATCTTGCGGAGTACTAAGGGTTTGTGTTGTTTCATATACTAACTTCGCCGTCTGCTCGCCGAACCAATTGTAACACTGTACCGGAAGCGAATAGCGTTCTCTGCGATATTCCTCATTTTGAAATGAAGCAGTACCCTCGAAAGTGATTCCTTTCCAAATATCCACCAATGCTTTAAAATCGACACGAGTAGTCAACTTCTCTCTCTCGTCACGTCCACCATCCGTTGTAGCTGCTGCCGCATTGCGATCACCTACATTACCGAAGTTAGCGTACCATTGTCCATAGGGATTTTTTGCCGGGAAAAACGGAGCATCGTTTCCGTAAAGTGTACGGTCGATACCATGTGTGGGTGTTTCGGTATTTGTTTTAATCATACTGGCTAAAGTCTCCAGTTTGAACCAATCAGTCAATTTGATGCCGTAGTTTAAGCGCAAGTTCAACTGTTTCTGTCCGTCATAGGCTGTAGCCAGATTAGCCTGGTTATCAGCATAAGCTAATGAAATGCGGTAATCGGATTTATCCGTAGAACCTGCTACACTCAAGTTATGCTGGTAAGAATAACGGCGGGCAAACAATTCATCCAGGCGATTGGCATTACCAACGAACATCGTACCCCAATCGGCTACAGTCGACTCATAAATACCTTCAATGCCTTGAGCCATCTTCTTCAGGTTTTCTTCTCCCCAGCCCCACCAGTCATGTTCCGGCATTTCTTTATTGGCTTCCAGCCACATGGAAGCATATTCCTGCATACTGGGAGAGAAAGCCATAATACCATTGGTAGTGAAACGCATATTGAAGCCATAATCAACCGTTGTCTTGCCTTTACCTTTTTTGGTAGTAACCAAGATAACGCCATTAGCTGCTTTCGCCCCATAAATGGAAGCTGAACCGTCTTTCAATACACTAATATTCTCAATATCATCCGAGTTTAGATTTTGGAATGACTCTGAATTCAATACGGGTACTCCATCCACAATAATCAACGGACTACCGCCATTGACAGATGTCAGACCACGAATCTGGAAATTTAAACCTTCATTACCCGGACGTGAGGAAGAACGAGTGACTACCAAACCCGGAGTGGCTCCTTGCAGAGCAGCACCGACATTGGTAATGGCACGACTTTCCAATACCTGGCTACCAATTTGTTCTACCGCCCCTGTCAACGTCGCTTTTTTCTGCGTGCCATAACCCACTACAACAACCTCGTCCAGTGCATTATTATCTTCCTTTAATACCACTTTAAAATCAGAGCGGTCATGAAGGTTAATAATCTGATCTACATATCCGATATAGCTAACTTTTATCTGTTTGGCATCAGCAGGAATATTCAGCGTAAACCGACCGTCAATATCGGTAATTACTCCTGCATTGCTTCCTATGACCACTACATTACAACCAATCAGTGGTTCACCATTCGCATCTGTCACAAGTCCTTTGATGGTGCGGCCCGTCTGGACTACCATCAAACTCTCTTCTACAGAATCATTTGCATAGAGCAATACACCGGGCGAACCACCCAGCAGCATGGCGAAAGCCAATGCGACTCCTTTTGAACATAAGAATTTGGATTTAATTTCCATAATACTATTAAATTGTTAAAGTTAATATGTGTTTTTCCGAATCTGGTATTTAACCGACTTTGGAGAATTCATTTTTCAAATAAGTACGAACCGTTTTACGAGCCAGTAATAATTGACATTCTACTGTACGGGGAGATAAGGACAGCTTTCCTGCAATGGCAGGACAAGAGAGTTCATGATTGAAACTAAGTTCATAAATCTGACGGCGTTTAACAGGAAGAGCTTCCATAACCTGGTCATGCATCTTCTTTAGTTCACGAAAATGAATGGTATCTTCTGTGGTATTCCGACTGGTGTCTTCCATCCTATTATATATGTAGGCGACGAAATCTTCCTGTTTATAATAACGACGGATTTTATCGGTTACTATATTGCGAGCGATGGTAAAAAGCAAAGACCAGACTGTATCTTTGTTCACGAATGCCCTGTGTTCCCATAAGCGGACAAAGACATCCTGTGCCAAATCTTCCGCTTCATGCGGATGGCAAATGCGGATAGCGATATAGTTCTTGATATACTCCTTATATTTAAGATAGCATTCAGAGAAGAAGTCGTCAAATGTAGCTTGCTGTTTATTCATGGCATTAAATTTATCCGTTTAACGATGATACAAAAGTAGGAACAAGTTTCAAATTCAAATACCACAAAAGTAACAGATAACAAAACTATCGTAACAAGCGTGTATTTTTGCAAAAACTTCCCATTTCATCGGGATAAATCTAACCGTCACACCAATAAAAAAGGGGATGTCGTTACATTTGACGACTCCCCTGTTCTTATATTTGCATGGATGAAAGCTTTCATCCGGAAGGATTCATTATTTATTTTCCTGTGATGCCTGGAAATCCGGTATACGTTTTACGTTCGCACCTTTCATCACACCTCTTTTGATCGCTTCATTCGTATCGGTGATTTCTTTCTTCACACGTTTATAGTATTCTTTTGTCAGTCCTTTCTCTACTGCTTCCGATTCTGTTACTGCCCAAAGATACTGATAATCCATCAACATCAAATCCGGTGCCACTATTTTAAAGAAAACACTATCATTTGCAAATTTTTCACGTAAGTCTCCCAAATAGATGGTATCTGCAGGATTTACCTCCTTAACATTTGCATTATTTTTTGAACTGCTACCTCCGCAAGAGGATAACATCAAACCTCCTACCAATGAAATTAAAACTAATACTTTCATATCAACATATATTATAAAATAAAACTTCTTCTGCCCCAATGTGAACAAGAACTTAAAATTATCTCACTTATTCAGCGCAAATGTAATAATTAAACTACAAACACAAGCACAATGTCATTCTTTTCTTCCCGATTCCTCGGCATATTGTTTGGGAAGCATACCGAACATTTCTCTAAAACACTTCGAGAAATAACTGGGTGAACTGAATCCTACCCGGTTCGCTATTTCAACAATCGGCAACTGACTTCCTTGTAATAATTGTGCTGCCCGTTTCAAACGGATGCTGCGAATAAAGTCTGTCGGTGTGTGTCCGGTGATGGATTGCAGCTTGCGGTAAAGGCTCATACGCACCATCCCCAGATCACCGCTCAATTCTTCTACGCCATATTCCGGATTGTCCATGTTCTTTTCTATGTATTCCAGACACTTCTGTATGAGCTGTTCGTCTACTGAAGTAATGGTGATAGCACTCGGATTTATTTCTATGTTCTTACGGAATTCTTGTTTTCTCTTTTCCTGTTGCTCTATCAGCTTTTCAATGCGTACCATCAGCATATCAAAGTTGAAAGGTTTCGACATATAAGAGTCTGCTCCTACTTCATAGCTGTTAATCTTGATATCATCGGCAGTGCGGGCCGTCAACAATATCACAGGTATATGGGAAGTCTGCACGTTCGTCTTGATCCGACGGCAAAGTTCGATACCGTTAACTTTCGGCATCATAATGTCGCTGATAATCAGGTTTGGATTTTCCTCTATTGCTTTTCGCTCTCCTTCCTCACCGTCTGCCGCTTCAATGATCTGATAGAAATCTTCCAACTGTTCTTTCAGGAAAGTACGGAACTCCTGATTGTCCTCCACTAACAACAGTTTCTTCAGGTTATCATCAACTGTAGATGTAGTGGTTTCTTTCTCTTTAACATCTGATGCTTCCGTTCCGATGATTTCTTCCGGCAGTTCGTCCGGTTCCGGTTTCAGGTCCATCGGCAACCAAACAGTGAATACTGATCCACGATCTATCTGACTGTCCACTTTAATACGGCCACCATGTATATTTACATATTCCCTTACCAAATGAAGTCCGATGCCACTGCCTATTTTTTCGTCCCCTTCATTTCCTACCTGATAGAAACGGTCAAAGATATAAGGAAGGTCTGATTCGGATATTCCGATTCCAGTATCAGATACGGATATTCTCACGTAGTTTCTTTCTTCTATCTCTTCTGTCGCGAGCTGTAAGTTCACTGTGCCTCCCTGCGGTGTATATTTGAAGGCGTTGGACAAGAGATTATTCACAATCTTATGTACCTTATCCCGGTCGAAGAACATATAAAGCGCTCTATGTTCCGATTGGTTCACAAAGTTAAGGTGCTTCTCTACTGCCATTGGCATGAAGTTGTTATAGGCCGAAACAATAAACTCCTCCATATCGCCGTTCATCAGATGCAACCTCTCTCCTTTCATTTCCAGTTTGCGGAAATCGAGTAGCTGATTCACCAATGACAATAGGTTTTGAGCATTCTTATAGATGGTATTCAGTTGTTTTTTCATCGCATCGTCTGTCAATCGACGTATCATCATGTCCAATGGTGTGATAATCAGCGTCAGCGGAGTACGGAGTTCATGGCTTATATTTGTGAAGAAACGGAATTTCATCTGATCCAGTTCTTCTTTCTGCTTCAACGCTTCCTCTTCTTGCATACGAATCATCTTCTGCCGGTTGCGGCGGTTTATTACGTAAATCAGCCCGAAGATTAAGAGAATACCTAAAATTGCATAGAAAACACGAGCGGCCAGTGTATCCCAAAACGGGGGATGAATTACAATTTTGAATGCAGACTCCGGTCCCCATATCCGGTCGTTTCCGGCAGCGGACACACGGAAGATGTATTCGCCCGAAGGGAGATTATTATAGACAACACGTCCTTGTCCATTCTCAAAAAGGGTTTCCGTCCATTCCTTGTCAAATCCTTCCAGTTGGTAACGAAAAGAGGTTTGAGAAGGATTAGGGAAGTTCAGACCGGAGAACTCAAGTGTGATATAGTTCTCATCATATTTTAATTGTACTTCGTCCGAATAACTTAATGCTTTATCAAATAAGACACGTCCGTTATATGTTTCGCCCGACACAACCGGAACATTAAACAAGCGGAATGAGGTAAACAGAGGACGATTGAGGCACTGATTATCTATCATGTTTTCTGGTGAGAAAGCGATAAAGCCGTTCATCAGCCCCAGAAAAAGCTGATTATCCCTGGTCATTAACGAAGGGAAACTATATAAATCATCCTGACGGATTTCATCTTCCGACAGACAGCTGATTACATGAAAACTGTATTTATCTGCTCTTCTGTCTACCTTTATCTTATAAATAGAAGTGACTGTCGAAATCCATATATCATGGTTCTTATCTTCCACTACGTTCAGGATAGCTTTAGACAGACCTTCTTCTTTCCCTAATGTGTAGCTTTGCCCATTGTGGGTCAAGACGCTCAAGCCATATTGAGTAGCAAACCATAAAGTTCCCTCATGGTCTTTGAGTATCTGATTATACTTGATACTTCCCTGATTGAAGATTGAATTAGCCTGTCCGTCTTGCTCCGGTATCCATATTTTATTCGTTGCAGGATCGTAAATGTAGAGTCCGTTATCACTGCCTACTACCAACCGGGATTGATTATCTATGGCCAATGCATTCGCTACTTTGTATTTTTTGAGTTCGGGAAACTGTTCGGACAATAAGTTTATCTGCCCGTTTTCCGGATTGAATAATCCTACACCGCCATATATACTTACCCACAACCGACCGGAAGGGTCTTCGACCATGACACGGATATTACTGAAATCCAGTTCATTCTGATAATCCGTATCGGGATAATCGTAAGACCGTACCTTTCCATGATCTATACAGTAGAGTCCGTCGTGGTATGTTCCGACCCAAACACGCTTCTTACTGTCTTCATAGAGTACACGGCAATTCTTCTGACTGAATTCATGATAGAATCTGTTCATTCTCTTAGTCTCCGGTTCATAACGATAGACACCTTGTGTAGTACCCATCAGAATTTCTCCTTTAGACGTTTCGAGCATACAGCGTATTTCCTCTCCTTTCCAGTCGCCATTTATCATCTTCTTATTGTACAGTACTATTTTATTCATGCTGGGATGATAATAACACATTCCCTGATTATAAAGTCCTATCCAAACGGAATTATTTTCCCGGTCACAATAGATGCTCTGAATACCGTTTCGTACTGTATTACCTGATAATAAAGGAATATCCAGTGTCCGGGTTACAGAGAAATTGTGCATATCAATGACATAGAATCCATCAATAACGGTTCCTACCCATGCATTTCCACCTTTATCTACGTCCATAGAAGTAAACCATGAATAGTGCCCGAGTTGGATACCCGAAATTTGATTCCATTTTTTATTATAGACATCATAATAGCCTACTCCACGATCCCACATCAGCCAAAAGTCACCATTATCGAGTATCTTCAAAACCACACGGTCATCCGGTTTCAGTTGGTCTTTCAGAAAATCAAGTTGCTGCACAAAACGTTTCTTTTCCAAATCGTAGCAACGGATAGCCCCTTTCTGATGAACCATCCAACTGTATTTTCCATGACTTTCTACTCCGAGCAATCCTCCATAGTATTCCATAAACTCGTCATTCCTGCAAACCTGTTCGATTGACTTTGTCTCTGCATCATACATATAGACAGAGGAACCCGGCGTCAGAAACCAACAATGTTTCTCTGAATCAATAATCAGGTCCGCCACTTTATCCTTCAAGCCGAATTGCTGAAATAAGGAATCTACGTTATAGATATACTGTTCGGTAGTCAAATCGAAGACACGCAGGCTCTTGCGTTCTTTCATCCACAAACGTTTGTCGGCATCAATATATTGTTCGGGAATAATATGGTTATATGCTATCGAATATTCGCCATGAATATTGAAAGGGAAATTTGAATAGTTCGCACCATCATACAGGCTTAATAACACAGTACTTCGCACACCGATACGTCCGTCGGGAATGGGGAAAACGCTTTTTACATAGTTATCCGGTAATCCTTCAACAACTCCAATCTGGCGGAATACATAAGGGGATTCTTGCGAGCTAATATAACCCGGATACAATACTCCCATTAGTATGATTAACAAACATATTCGAATTTTCATGGCCATCTTTTTTTGTAGTACTATTATTAAGTACGAACGAAAAATCAAATCCCCTTATCCTGCTTTACTATTATTTTCTGAATTTCGAGTTTATCTCCGGCTTGCCCTATCTGTAAACGAAGTACACAAGCTCCTGCGGGAAGAGTAAATTTTCCTATTTCTCTTTCCGTCCATTGTACGGAGCCGGGTAATTGCATGGATTCTGTCTTTACTTCCGAATCAGAAGCTACGGACAATAAAGAATTTCCTTTTGATTGATAAACAAGATAAACGGTATAATCTCCATCGGTAGGAATACTTACAGTATAGTTCATCCATTCTCCATCTTCTATTTGGGTAATGACGTAGTTATCTTCTTCTTTTCGTAGCTCTACTGCTCCGTCAGGTCTGTATTCGTTGCCGCGTTTCTTTCCTACATTGTGATAGGTATGTCCTTCGGGATCTTCTGCAAGACAATAATAATCGTAATCGGCAGCCAATATCTCACAAGGTAACGAATGAATTCCTGATACACGCTTTCCTGTAGAAAAAGAAACGGGATCGCCTGCCATCCAAGGAGTCAATCGTTTGGTTAATGTTCCCCAGCCGGTCCATTCATAAAACCAGTTGGGCGCTATTCCCCAATTCTCGCAACCATAATGCTCTATCATATAATCACGGTAACGTTTCAGCCAGGTATAGTCGTTTGCAGGCAATCCGGTACGTACTGCATAATGCGCCAATGCCATTTCACGAGTTCCGCCGCTACCTGCTACGTCTCCACGTCCGTGAGGAGATACAGCTATGGATTCCCAACGTCCACTACGGCTTTTTATCTGGAGAAATTTACCGTTCTCAAAGGTAACTTCAGTTGGATTCTTACTAGAACCTGTCGGTTCCCAAGGCTCTTTTTGCTCTTCATAGGCCCGGACTTTAGAGAGGTTATAACGATAGTTCCATTCCAAACCAAGAAGCAAACGGTTATTGAGACAATTATATAAAGAATCTCCCTGATTCCATGCCATTTCTGCGATAGCTACATAATTGTGGATACCTGCCAATACATGTCCCTGGTCGCGACTGGACTCCTGACATTGACCGTTCGGATAGATATAATACTGTAGCTGTTCATCGTATCCATAATCTGAAATCTTGTTTTCTCTTCCTTCCAATTTATAATCAAGCATGGTTGGTGATTTCTTAATCGGTTCTTTGCTAATAACCGGTGGTCCTGAAGGATAAGATAAATCATCCGGTCGATGCTTCATTCCCAATAAGTAACGGTAAGCACGGTCATACATTACTTCGTTATCCAAGTAAATACCCATTGCCATCATTCCACGAGCAGCGAAAAGTCCTTGATTACCAAACCTTGCGGCATCGAAATTAAAGATATTCCAATAGAATGTAACTCCGTTCTTTGAATCATCCCAATAATTTGCATATTTAGAAGAGAAATCTTCCGTATTGCTATATCCGGGATAGACCAACATATTTTTAAAACGTTGCTGGTCTTCTGCCTTCCAACCGGGATAATCACGCATTAATTCGGCGGCATCAATCAAAAGATAAATTTTTCCGTTATCTAATGGTCCTGTTCCCCGACTACTTGTGTTGGTATAATAAGAATTAGCATTCAAATATTCGACCGCTTTACAGGCATAAGCCTCATCGCCCGTCAGATGCCAAAGCAAAGCTAAATCATGTGCCCGCCTGCCATCTACTCCGATAGTAGCATTAAAACGTCCTTCTCTGATTTGTTTTCCCCGATTGATGACTTGCGTATTGAGTGAAGAATAGGGAGATTCCTTTAATTTCAGGAAAGTAGAATAATAAGGCTCGTGTTTCGCCTTGACCATAGCTTTCATCCGGTCTAAATCACCTTGGGTATAGGTGATTCCGGGATGGATAAAGTTACGTCGTTGCGCTTGCACTTCATTTTGAATATTCCCGATCCATACAATCCCAATAATCCATATAATTTTGTTAATCATAGTGCGATTCATTTTTTATACAAGTGATAAGCAAAGATAGTATTTAGTAATAGAAAGGAGTTCAAAGTGAATGAAAACATTTACTTTGATTAGCATAAACCCGGGAATAAAACTCTTGCTTTGATACTCATGGCTCTCTTCCAGACTCCTTAATTCTGATAGCTTTGCTCTCATCTATTAATAGATAAGTTATTATCTTCCTATTGCAAAGTTCTTTCCTTCTAATACTAAAGTTATTCTTATCTAATAGAAATCTATAATTGCAAGCTTTAATTATAAAAACGCAAGTTTCATTTATATAATTGCAAGTTCTAATTATACAAATGAAACTTGCATTTATAGTTTATGTTTAACCTAAAGAAAGTTTGGTCTTAGAAGAAAAGAAGTTTGTACCTAATACAAAGAGATTTTCCCATTCATACTTCATGTACCGGATTATACTATTTGACTGTGATATTCTTTATGTATTCATTCGTGATAAAATCATCTATGTTTTTCATCTTCATACCATTGATAATCACATTATCAAAGATGATATTCCTAACGGAGCGTTCTCTATCAAACCCTTTCAATAGAGACGGATTCTCCCCTACTCCATTATAAATGATATTGCGGAAAGTAATATCTTCAATTCCCCGACCGGGTTGCTTATCATACTTTGAATTGAAACGGACATTAATATGAAACAATCTTCCCTCCTGGATATTCTCTACACGGATGTTTTCAAATAATATCTTGCGTACCAAGTTTTTATCACCGCAATCCACTGCCATACAGCCCTGATAAAGAAGATCATCTTCATCATGTTCCAGAACATCGACATTACGGACAGTTATATTCTCAATAATCTCTCCAACCTTGTCGTCCGGATTACCGTGTCCTCCAATGTTGATCGGATGAGCAATATCCGCCCAAAGGATTGAATTTTGTAAAGTCACGTTACGACTTCCTCCGTAATAGTTCCAGCGATGGGCATAGATGGCAATACAATCATCACTGTTCCGCATAAAAACATTGTCTATTAGTACGTCACTGCAACACATCAGATCTATGCCATCACTCCATCCTTTACAACTAAAAGATTTTAAGTTGTTGATAGTCAAACCAGTAGATTCACCTCCGAATACTGTATAGTGATCAGGATTTATGACTGTAATACCGTCAATCCATACATTTTTAGAATGAGTAACTTCTATTCCACGGATCGGATGGTCGAGAATACCACGCCCGACAATACGTACATTTTCAGCTTTGTCAATCAATAATTTAGCTTTTACAACAGCTCCGGGAGCTAAATAAACAGTAGTATTGGAAGGAATCTGTATCTGTGTATTCGGCAAATCTTTCGGACGATGGACACCCGGTCCGAAATACATTACTTTGTCACTACTTTCAGTATAAGTTTCTGTTTCCAAAGGATTAGCAAACAAATGAAGATTATGCAAACGATCACCGTTAAACTCAATCGACAGGTATTGAGGTCTAGTGAGTGTAAAAAAGATAGCATTGTGGTTTACTGTATGTTGTATGCCCATCGCTAACGGACGGATTTTCACATCCTGAATTGTGCCATTGTTCTTTTTCACCATCACTTCTACGGGACTGCCCATATCAAACTGTACCATTGAAGCAGATTGTACCCGATCCATATCGACCTGGACTTCATATTCGAATACATCCTTCCATTCACCGCCTGCTTCACGTACTTTGACTGTATAATCATCATTATGTGGCATACCAGTATTCAATCCTTCCGGATAGGTTACTAATTGGGCATTCCCGAATGTCGAAAATGCAATAGCTATTGCTAACAAACATTTTCTTTTACCTGATAAAACTCCTACTATATTCATATCACTAAACTATGTTATATTTTTAATTATTCTGTTTATTGAAGTTCTTTCTAAAACTAGACTTTCTATTCCACCCTAGTTGGCAAACTGATAACAAAAACTATAAAAATAACCAATGCAAAAAATCTCCTTTATTGTCTATTACGAACAATAAAGGAGATTTACCTAGAACATTCCAGTTTTTTCTGTCTTCTTATTTTTTACTTGTTATATACGGTTCTGCATATTGAGTCGGTAGTGCTCCCGACATATCCTTGAAACATTTAGTAAAACTAGTATAAAATACACCTTCCTATTCTTTATTATAGCTTTATTCAAACGGAACTGCCAAGTATTAGAATATGAATTGAAAGCGTCCCTGTACTACGCTAAAGTTTGCACTTTCAATCTCTTTGATATGCGAACCGGGGATGAAGTAGCTATAATTCAATTTAACAGCGATGTGTTTATTGATATAGTAATTCAATCCGAGGGAGAGGTCTTTCTGTGTTCCACCTTTTATTCCGGTATCATTCAGAGAGAGATAATTGAAACGGGCACATAGTTCGAGTGCCTTTCCTTCCGGTCTTCCGGGACAGGCTACTTCTTCGTCATACAGATAATTCTGTCCCAACAATAGCCAGGAACATTGCAGATAAGCTCCTTGTGCCGTATAGTTCTCAAACCCCTTTTCCCGTTTTACATGGGCGCGGATGTATTCACTCTGAAGAAAGAATTTATGATAGTAAATCAGCAGTTCGGTTCCTATTTTAAATTGGGATACTGCATGATCTACATCTGCTTGCATTAATGTACGATTATCAATCGTGCTCACGCCCGGAGATTTATAAGTAAACGTATCCCTGTTCTTATCTTCAGGAAGCGTGCCGTCCGGTGTACGATGGATAGCTGCCAATCCTATATGTATCAGTTTCGCTTTCTCATAAAGTGGACGGTATACCAAACGTCCGTCAATGGCATATCCTTGCGATGCGTTTTTCAGGTTGCTCAAATCATTATCGGTAAAGAATCCGCCACACAGATAGTAATGTTTGGTACGATAGGAATAGGCTACTCCCATACGTCGACTATTTGTCAATGCCAGCACTGCTCCCGGAGATTGGTTGAAGCGAAGATCAAATGTACTGCAAAGCATATCGAGACTGAATGGCTCGTAGAATTGTCCTATCTGAATGGAACTATTCTTATAAGAATAGGTGGCAAAAGCATCTTTGATGGCTGTTTTGTTTCCGGCATATCCCATTTCCAGTTTCATTCCCCAGTTCTGATAGGTAGCTTTTACACCGATGCGAAGGTCATTAAATTCCGTGCCGTTGCCAAAGTTATTCGGATTCTTCAGATACACTCCTCCATCCATTAATAGACGCCCGGTGATTTTATATTGTATGCCATCGGGAAGATTCTGTGCCGTTATCCGGGAAGTCGTTAGTATTAGAGATAGAAGGAAGGAGAATTTCAAATATAGTCCTATTATTTTCATCGTCCACCTTTTATCAAATTTGTGAAAAAGTAGTTGGCTCCATACCTTCTCCCGTAAATTTTATCCCGTTGCTCATTTCTGCTTCTTTCGCTTTCTTCAGTTGTTTCTCTTTTTTATAGCGCTGTATCAGGTAAATCATGGAACAGGTAAAAGCAACCGTACAGATCAGTCCTACGTAGCCGGATAATATATTATAAAATTCCAACCAATTTATGTCTGCATGGGCAAATTCCTTGAACATCAAGACAAGTACAGTTCCTGTATATCCGATAAAATCAATGGTCACAATAAAGAAACCGACATTTCCCTTTATCTTGAAACAGGCGATGAAGCGGTCGAAAAAAATACTTTGAAAACAGAGGTAGGCAATATACAGACAGAGACTTTGGACAAACAGCCAGGTGATTGCATCCAATTGCAGAGAATCATAATTGAAAGATATAAAACTCATGGTGGTTGTCCCAAGTACGACCAATCCCAGCAGGGTAACCAAAACTTTTATGTTACTTTTCACAAAGACCATCGCTCCGAATAACGCCAGGATTATTAATGTAACGACTGTGTCTACCTGCGCAAACATCCATGAGGATTGTCCGTTCATATCAATAATCTTCACCAGGAAATCTTCCTTAATATCTCTAAGCACTACCAACATTAGGTTAGCTACAAACAATAATACAAGAAATGGCATGAAGTCGATGAACAGTTCTTTCCGTTGCTTGCCATTCAGAGTCACACGACTACTTTTCTGTTCTATATCCTGTGCCGTAGGTTGTGGCAAACGGGTTAAGCTATATCCCAAAAGAGCCAATAAAGGAAGTGCAAAAGCACCGATAAGTGCCGGCATCCAAAATTCGCTGACGTTCAATGTATTCATAACGAACAATCCGATGGATTTTGCCGTTCCCGAACTGATAACAATACTGATTCCTAAAAGACTGGCCAAAATATCCGTAGTGCGGCGACCTTCGATAAAACTGAAAATAACTCCCCACATACAGCCCAATGACAATCCATTGAAGAACATGGCAAACATATTATAAGGAGTGGGAAGTGCTCCGAACGCAACCAATGACAATTCCGCTACGGCAATGGAAACGAGTATAAACTTCAGGCGATTCTCTCTCTTCAATTCGGAAATCAACTTGATACCTATAAACTTGGCTATCAGATAACCTGCTATCTGAATGATAGTAACCAATACTTTATAATCAAAACCGAATGCTTCTATTCCGTCAAAAGCAGCAGCTGTGAAAGGTTTGCGCAATGCATAAACCAGTGAGTAAGAAAGAAGGGCTGCTCCACCTGCCCATAGAATAAAGAGGAAATCGGCTAGTCTTCTGTTTGAACTTAGTTTCGATATTGCTTCAGTAATCGTTTTCATACGTTTTCGTTTTATTTCTGGAGCAAAAGTAGAGGAGAATGGCAAGGGAGAAAATGAATTCTAAAGATTCATTTTATTCATTATCAGGTAGAAATGGAAGTAATATTAATGTAACGTTTATGTAACCGTAATTTCTTGGAAATGGAATACAAAAAGGGTTGCACAATCACTGATCCGGTATTGCGCAACCCTTTTTATTCGATTTCTTATTTTTCTTCTTACTGGAAAGTAGGCATCTTGAATCTGTACAATAATCCACCTACCATGGAAGCTACGCGGTCAGGTCTTCCCTGTTCGGAGCCATCGTATGTATCAGTACGGATACCGACTTTAGGTTCGGCATACAGATACAAAGAAGAAGCCACTTTCAGCTTTACCTGCACACCGGCATCCAGTCCCGGCACTGCCTGGAACTTACCGTAACGGCGTACCAGTCCGGCCGTAACTCCCACAAAAGGAACAACATCTATCACATGATCGGGGCTGTATCCTTTTGCCAATGTGGCCAGACTCATCATATAATCCATACCCAAACCGGCATAATGGAGATTCATCTTCGACGATGTTTTGGCCTTGTACATAATTGTTCCATTTACCCGCCATGCAGATAACGGAGTGTACCATTTACCAATACTTCCTTTTGCTTCTACACCTGCATTCTTCACCAAATCTTTGTTGGCTACGAGCAAGCTACCCAATCCAAGTGCACCGGAGATGAAGTAACGCTTGTCATCCTGACCAAACACGCTGCGATTGACTGCTTTTGAATAAGGAACAAAGCGATAGTGGAAACCTGCATTGACTCCTACCATTACGTCTTTCTGCATAAAGCCCAGATTACCTTCAATGAATTTATCTCCATACAAGCGAATCTGCGGTTCAATGTATAAACCGAGAAAATCATTCACATGCCATAATCCCTGTATGCCTGCATTAACACCCGGTTGGAATTTATGGTCTGATTTGGAAGTATAAGCAAGGTTGACACCTACCGAACCTATTAAATCAAAGATACGATCGGGATTGTATCCACTCATGGTAGACGTTATGTTCCACAAGTAATCAAGACCGCCACTAACGCTGGCATGTCTAAGTTTGCCCGCTTTAACACTTCCTGGAACTACATAATTCGTAAAAAATCCACCTGTACCCACCAGGCGCAAACCGGAATAAGGGCTCAACCACTTACCGATAGAAACAGAAGCCTGCGGACCTAAAGAACCAAGGTTTTCAAGATTCGTCTTATTCAGGAACATTTGCACACCGATTCCCGAAGTCATAAACAGATTGTCTGCGATGTGATTGCTTGAGAATCTGTTCTTCAGACGTGCCGCACGGTCAATCGTATGATAAGTCAAACCAAAATTCAACTCTCCGAGCTGATCTGTATTGCCACCTACTCCGCGACCTCCTGCATATCTCTTATTATACACATTGAGGCGAGGTTCTATAAATAAATCCACAGAACGGTTGATACGGAAGCTTCCTTGCACACCAACTCCTATTCCCGGAGCATACTTGGCGGTTTTATCCACTCCTTTCGTACCTGCCAGGTTAACTCCGGCAATACCGATCAGACTAAATATTCTGTCTTCATCATATCCCCAAAGAACATTATTGATATTCAACAGATAGTCCGCATGCAGATCGACATGTTTAAAGTAACCGCTTGCACTGCCCGAAGGGGTGTCCGAAAGTCCAACTGTCCCGGACAAACGCAGACCGGAAGAAGGACTGAACCATTTACCGATTCCGGCAGAGAACTGGGGGCCTAATCCTTTAATCGTATTCTTGATTCCCGGAACTTTCAGTGTACTGATACCACCGGATAAAGAGATAAACATATGATTCAGGAAGGAACTTTTATCGAAATCATCGAAATGAATCTTAGTTCCCATCGGAGCAGCAGGCATATAGGTCAGACCTACCAGAACCGAGCCAGCCATTTTATAGTTTCTCCAACTTTCCGTATACGCAAAACCGTCATTATACCATCCGATCCGTGGCTCTACAAACAAATCCAATGTAGAAGAAAGACGTACATTTCCCTGTAAACCGAGATGAGCGCCGTAATAAAGCTGACCGCCGCCTTTCAAATCCGGATACTTTTCGGAACGATCGCTATTGTCGCCCACCTTAGAATAACCGGCTTCTATACCTGCAATCCCTACTAACTCAAAACAACGGTTTGCATTGTGTCCGTATGCCAGGGAGGACATATTCAACAGATAGTCCAGGCTGCCACCACCCATTTTTATTTTAGAATCGTAGATACTCGACGGCAGATAACCTAAATTCACCCCTATCCGAAGTCCATGAACCGGAGTAATCCACTTTCCCATAAAGAGATGGGCGGTCATTCCCATTCCATCCTGACTATCTCCACTTGTTAACAAGCTGTATGGCCCTATTCCGGCAGAGAAAAAGAGATGTTCATTGAATTTATTGCTCTCGAACTTTTCATTTGCAGGCCGTTTCTGTAACATATATTGCAATGCACCATAATCCTGTGCCTGTAAGGTAACAGCAAGCATCAGGAAGATTGCCACTGCTACATATTTATTGTTGATTCTGAAGATATTCATCGTTTACTCTTGTTGTATATATCATTATTTAATTTTCTGCTCTTCCGGCAGCAAGTCAATAATATCACCGTCCACCTTCGCTACTTCCAATAAGGAAGGATCAAGTTCAAGGGCCTTCTCAATGCTCATAATCGCATCACCTATTTTCTCCAGGCGGTTGGCGGCAATCGCTTTTATATAATATTCGCGGGCGGTCTCTACATCTATGGTAGAAATCTTATCCCATGCTTCCTGATTCTTCTTCATTGCGAGCAGCATCACCACCTCATTGAAAGGGCTGGTAGCCGCCACCTTTTCGAAAGCATCATTATAATAACCGGCCAATGCCTGAACGATGGCCTGCAAATCTTCAGAAACCGCTTCTTCGGGAACCAAGGTCAAGACTGAATCTGCTTTTGTATATTTCCCTTCGTGCAGCAAGGCAATAGCCTGATTGGACAATAACTCCGCCGGTGCCGATTTACTGACAAACGGTTCGAGAATACGTGAATCCGGAGTATCTTTCTGTATCGTTGCCACTGCCAGTTCATTGGCTGCATACGTAAAGTTATCATAAAGTTCAAGAGCTTCCCTGCAATACTTTTCCCTTTCGTCGGGAGTTTTTGCTGTCGTAATCATACGGTAATATTCGAAACGGGTCAGTTCCTTCGGATTCTTTCTGTAAAGTTCTCTAATCTCGTCGTCTGTCAAGGAACGGAAAATTGAATAACCATAGGTATATTGCACCTTTCTCAATTTAGGCAGATAAGTAGCCGCAAGTTCCTTGTAGAAAGGTTTCGATTTCAAGACCCCATTCAACCGGTAAGGAGTAGCTGCATATTGTTTGATTAAGTCCTCTACTTCTTTAGCCAGTTCCGGCTTGGAGTTTTTTTTCAGCAATTCAGCTACCTCCTTCCAGGAGGCAACCGATGCATCCGATTTCACTTCCAACAGTTTACGTGTTTCCGGGTCCAGTTGCGCCAGAATACGTTCCAGGGCTTTATCCGTACGCAATTTTGCCAGACGAAGATTCGTCTCGTAAGAACCGTCCGGCGAAGCCACCCCCGTAATATGGAAACTCTTCAAAGAGGCATCCGGGTTCGTCTCAATATCACGTAATTCCTGATTCAACCGGTTCAGTTCCACCTGATTCTGTGGATTCTTATCATCCAGGTCGGCTTTACCTACCAGGAAGGTTAAGTTTACCTCACCTTTCGTATCCCGCAACTGCATCACGGGTTTCGGAAGATATTTCTCATCTGTCAGGCTGAAAGCGGAGAATTTATACTCCAAGAAACGAAGCGGGTTGACTGTTCCGCGTGCAATGGAGAAAGAGTCGCGATAAATAATATTCCGGTAATTCTCCATCGCCAGATGCACATCTGCACGATAGTCATGTTGTAGATATTCTATATAGATAGAATCATGATAAGCAATAATATCCCCTTTGCGTGAAGAAGTCGTTTTCACACGGATGTAATCGTGCAAAGGGTCTTTATCCATATCATAATCGTACATTCGATTTTGCGTTGTATTATAAGTATCTCCGTCGAATACAACAGGACGCATCAACAGACGCTTTTTCAGTGTCACATCATAAATGGAAGGCTGCAATACCAAGCGGCGATGTGAGTTAAACATCTCCTTAGGCACCGGGACACGGGTTTTCAGATGGAAATAATTGCCTTTGATTTCGATGTCCGTAGGTTCCGGAATCACTTTATCCTTCACTTTGGAGGTAATCGTTACCTCGTCCAGTTCGATGACGGCATCTTTCAATACCACATTCAGAATCTGCTTTCCTGCCACCTTCACTGTTTTGTCTTCATAACCGACACATGTAAACTTCAACGAGCCGTTTTTCTCAACCAAGACACTGTAACGACCATCCTCGTCGGACATTTCTATACGTTCGTCATTGACCGGATTCAACACATTTACATTCGGAACACTTTTTCCCTGCGGGTTTGTGATATGCCCCTGCACGCGGATCCGTTGGGCGGATACATTCATACCGACGAACATCATCGCCACGAGAAGTATACCTGTTAATCTATCACGTTTCAAATTGATTTTCATTCTCTTTTCTGACTAGCTAATGTTCGTTATCGAATAATATAAACAAAGGATACCCCCAGTTTGACAGGTGCAATGGTAGTCTTACTATCGTTGACCGCACCCGGTTTCGGAGTACCCTTATCATACTTAAACTGACGGTAGCGCAACACCCCCACTCCGGCAGTTGCTTCGATGTTCCAATGATCGCCCAGCACCCATGCGTATCCATAGGTCAAACCGGCGGCGTATGCATCGCCTTTGTGATGCACATCTTTTACCATCATATCAAAATTATTCACGAAAGCGGTGATTCCAAGAAAATGACTCACCATCGGACGATTTAGCCAGTAACGAACTTCAGGCTGAAAATGCGTGAAAGTCGTTTTAAAGTTGTCTGTACTGATTGGGTTCGCAGCAATCCCCATGTTTAAGGAGACATGACTACCCAATACAAATTCTGCTTCTACATTCGGACTGGCGGTCAGCCAACCCAATGCATTTGTCTTTACAGCCACCCGTTGTGCGTGCACATGTACACCACAACATAATAACAGAAATGATAACGCAGCTATTACCCTGCGACCATTTCTCATCACATATACCATAATTTATTTCCCACTAAATATTTCCCACTAAATATTTACCCACAAAAAAAGGGCTTACTGTCCATTTTATATACTACTTGGACAGAAAGCCACAAAATTAGAAAAAATATAGTATTAAAAACGTTTAAACACGCTTTTTTTGTTTTTTATTGCAACAATTTCCATCTTAGGCCATCATATACCATACTACGGATAAGATATACTATTTTTCTTTATTACAAATGAAACATCAGATACGCAACAACATAGGTTCCGACGCAGCATCGGGTTTTATCTTCTTATCGCCGATAACAACCGTACAGGGAGCAGAAGAAATAATATACCATTTCCCTTCTTTCTTTTCAAGCAATACATTAGCGGCATTGTCGGTCTGAATCATTATCCTGGGTGCAACCAATTGGGTTCCATTCCCTAAAAACAACGTCCGGTTTCCTGCATATTCATTGCTGATAACAGCATAATCCGCTTTCACTTTCATTCCTTGATAAGTAGCGGTTTGTGCGGCATCGGATAGAGAGAAGATATGATCTATACGTCCGTTTTTACTTTTCACACAGATTCCGGCAAAGTCTTCTAAACCTGCTCCTTCTGCATCAAAGTAAGAGACGGACTGAATAGCAGACGGTTCCTTTTTTGTACTCGGTTCATATATCGAAACAAAAGGACGATTCCATGCTTCTCCATGCTGACGGGCAACAAATGTCAGCGTCGGCTGCTCCTTTATATTATAGGGCATATTCGGTGTACGGCTTAGCCCTTCGGTCATTGGCGCCAAGGCCGTAAAGACTTCACGATCCGGTTCGCCTTTCATCCAAAGATTCATGTATATATCATCGCCATCCTTATCTTTCATATCTATGGTGAAAGTTGCCTTGACATCCTTATTGGTCGCAGCCACTTTCTTATCATATAAATAGGAATAAGCGTAAAGATGTGCGCCTGCAAAGGCGAGTTCTTCCGTAGGCTGGAGATTCAGGTCGCTACCATCTGTTGCCGTCAATGTCAAAGTCTGCCCAAGGTTGTGGTAGAAGTAATCGTGCATCTTATCGCCTCCTTTCTCTTTTCGGCTGCGAAATACATCGACATAATACCCCGTCTCCGCCCCGGTAGTGACAATACTCATCATACGGGTCTGATCCGCCCTGCTTTCCGGTTCACGGAAATAAAGGTTACTGTAAGTAATGGATGTAAATGCTTTGCCCGGTTCTACTGATGCCGGGAAACAGGAAAGCAAATCAAAAGAATGATTACTCTTCATCACCGGATAGCTCGATATTCCATCCACACAAACTGTATTATGACTGGGGAATTGAGAATAATATTCCGCATAATCCAGTCCGCTGTACAGGAAAAGACCGATACCTGCATCCGGGCCCAGTACATATCCTTTCCCATAAAGTTCCATCGAAATGCCGTTAGCATGCATGTGGTTCCCTTCACTGCCATTCAACGAAATCATCAAACTGTTGCGCGGATGCATACCGTTGCGCTGTACCAGCCATGACACATTGGGAGCATAAAACAAAGGAGAAACATAATCTTCTATCTTTCCCGGCTGCACTTTGGGATTTAGCGTCAGCGGTTTATCTTCAAAGAAAGAATTGACAGATACACGCACATTCTTCTTTTCTGTTTTATCATTTCCCAAATCCGGGTTCAGGCATTTCAGTAAAGCCGTGAAATAGTTTTCCTGTTCTTTCTTCCCGTTCGCCTGTGCATTCTGTATCATACGGATAAAGAAATTCGTACTCAAATATCCCGGATGCGTATCTCCAAAGCCACAAATCATACGGTTGGGAAACAGATATTGGGGAGTGGTTGCTACCGCTTTCGACAATACAGGCATTGCTTTCACCAAATCATATTGTAGATTCGTATCAAACTGATTCACGAAATTAGCATAATCATTGATTACCACACTGCTATATCCGGGACACTCTGCCCAAATTCCCGTATTTATATCGAAACCATAATCTGCCAATCGCGTCAAACTCCACTGGCGGATGCTGGAACGGTTCATCACATAGTCGATATAATATTCACGTCCTTTTCCGTCGGCATATTCCTTATTGTCTTCCAATACCAATCCGACATTCATAATAAACCGTGCCTGTAGCAAATTCCAATTATTATGAGGTACACCGTTCGCAATGATATTATCCGCCCATTTCTTAAAAGCTCCGGCGTAGATTTCCATTTTATCCGGGTAATTGGCCTTTAGGTAATTATATAGAAAATCATATAAAGGGACAGCGATATGGAGTGCATCTTCATGGATTACTTCGAAAGAAGTCAATCCTACCAATGTTTGCTGATGGCCGTGATTCAGGTCGATGGGCACGTTTCTATAATAAATGCCTGTCATATATGTATCAAAGACCCCTGCGGCAAGTTTGGCGAATTTCTCTTCATCCGTCATCCAATAAAGGAAAGCGGCATCACGCGCAATTCGCAGGATTTCGCAGTTCAGGCTTTCAATATTCCGGCCGGTTTTGGATGGGTGTACACTCTCCATAGGACGGTCGGGAAGTGCATTATTGCAGAAAGTGACATTCCCGTTCTCATCATCATAAGGAACGACATCCGCCAATTTGGGACGGCCGTGGGTAGCAGCCGTTCCACGGGTTCCTGTGTAGCGCACAGTAGGATAAGGAGCTTTTTCGCCACCTGCATGGTCGAACGTTTCACCTTTCACATATACTTCCGTGGCATGAGACTTCCAGTACATTGCCAAACGAGACAGCAACCACGACGGTTGAGCATCCGTCAGGTTCGTATATACTTCCGTCCGTTCCTTCAATTTATTGAAAACATCTTTCGCCCATTCTTCTTTTTTAATCAGCTTCCATGTTTCCTGCTTTCCCGCCGGAGTAGTCAGTACCCGCGGATGCGCCTGCGGCATCTTTTCCGGCAAAGGAATCTCTTGTCCGGATGCGCTGTTCAGAAAGGATAGAAAACACAGTCCCAGTAAAATTCGTCTCATACTTCAATTTTCTTTTTTAGGTTTGATACCTATTAAATACGAAGATAGAGATTTATTTACCTAAATCCTCCGTCGAAGATCAATTTTATTTGTATGAGACTGTGCTGTTATTCCAAACAAAGAATTATATTTGCAAAAAACCTACTAACAATTCTGATACTTATGAAAATCTTATCTATCCATGATTTGGCTACAATCAGGAAGAGAGCAGAACACAAACTTTCATTACGTGAAGAGAGTAATGAAAAAGTAACCGAAAAGTGCTGCGGACTAGCGTCCGGCGCACAGCATCTTCAGATTCTTATCTGCGGCGGTACAGGGTGCAAAGCCTCTTCCAGTCAAGGCATTACGGAACATCTCCGGACAGTCATCGAAAAGAACGGCATTGCCGACAAGGTAGAAGTCATCACAGTGGGCTGCTTCGGCTTCTGCGAAAAAGGTCCTATTGTGAAAATCATTCCCGACAATACATTTTATACACAGGTCACTCCCGAAGATGCGGAAGACATCATCAACGAACATATCATCGGCGGCCGGAAAATAGAAAGGCTGCTATACATAGATCCCAAAACGGAACAGACTGTCAGTGACTCCAAACACATGGATTTCTATCGGAAACAACTCCGTATCGCCCTGCGTAACTGTGGCTTTATTGATCCCGAAAACATCGAAGAATACATCGCCCGAGAAGGGTACTTTGCATTAGCCGATTGCCTGCTCAACAAACAACCGATGGATGTGATTGATATTATCAAACAATCCGGTTTGCGCGGACGCGGTGGTGGCGGTTTTCCTACCGGATTGAAATGGGAGTTTGCCCATAAACAGAAATCAGACGTCAAATATGTGGTTTGTAATGCCGATGAGGGAGACCCGGGTGCGTTTATGGACCGTTCCATCATGGAAGGAGACCCTCATTCGATTGTAGAAGCGATGTGCGTCTGCGGTTATTCTATCGGTTCTTCCAAAGGATTGGTGTATATCCGTGCCGAATATCCGTTGGCTATCAACCGTCTGAAAATCGCTATCGATCAGGCACGCCAATATGGGTTGCTGGGAGATCATATCTTGGGGACTGATTTTTGTTTCGATATAGAAATACGATATGGGGCAGGTGCATTCGTCTGCGGAGAAGAAACCGCCCTGATTCACTCTATGGAAGGAAAACGAGGCGAACCAACCCTCAAACCGCCTTTCCCCGCCGAATCCGGTTATTTGGGCAAGCCTACCAATGTTAACAATGTAGAGACACTTGCCAATATCCCCATCATTCTGACGCAAGGTGCCGACTGGTTTGCAGCCATCGGAACGGAGCGCTCCAAAGGAACGAAAGTATTCGCCCTTGCAGGAAAAATAAATAATGTCGGTCTGATTGAAGTGCCGATGGGAACCACTCTCCGTGAAGTAATTTATGAAATCGGCGGTGGTATCAAAGGCGGAAAGAGGTTCAAGGCTGTGCAGACAGGCGGACCTTCGGGCGGCTGTCTGACAGAGAAGCACCTGGATACTCCTATTGACTTCGACAATCTCTTGGCTGCCGGCTCCATGATGGGATCGGGAGGTATGATTGTCATGGATGAGGATGATTGCATGGTATCTGTTGCCCGTTTCTACCTCGATTTCACTGTTGAAGAATCTTGTGGAAAATGTACGCCTTGCCGTATCGGCAACAAACGTCTATTGGAGCTACTGAACAAGATAACAGAAGGAAGAGGCACGGAAAAAGACTTGGATACCCTTGCCACTTTGGGGCAAGTAATTAAGGATACCGCCCTCTGCGGATTAGGGCAGACTTCTCCGAATCCTGTTCTATCAACACTGGACAATTTCTATGATGAATACGTGGAGCATGTGCGGGATAAAACCTGTCGCGCCAAGCAATGTAAATCACTGCTGACTTATACGATTAATCCGGAGCATTGCATCGGTTGTCATTTATGCGCCAAAAACTGTCCGGCTGATGCAATCGGCGGCTTAGTGCGAAAACCGCATGTAATCAATCCTGATAAATGTATCAAGTGCGGCATGTGCATGGCACGCTGCAAATTCAATGCTATTCTTGTCTGCTAAAATCTATTTACTATGGAAGAAAAACAAATTACTCTCCAGATAGACGGTCATTTCATCACTGTGCCCGAGGGAAGCACTATTCTTGAGGCCGCTATCAAAATCGGTATCAATATACCTACGCTGTGTCATATCGACCTGAAAGGAACCTGTATAAAAAATAATCCGGCTTCCTGCCGTATTTGTGTGGTTGAAGTGATGGGACGACGCAACCTGGCTCCTGCCTGCGCTACCCGTTGCACGGAGGGCATGGTAGTAAAAACCAGTACCCTGCGCGTAATGAACGCTCGTAAAGTGGTGGCTGAACTAATCCTTTCGGATCATCCCAATGACTGCCTCACTTGCCCTAAATGCGGCAACTGCGAACTCCAAACGTTAGCACTGCGTTTCAACATTCGCGAAATGCCTTTCAATGGTGGTGAGCTGTCTCCCCGCAAACGGGAAATTACCGCTTCTATCGTCCGTAATATGGATAAATGTATTTTCTGTCGCCGTTGTGAAAGTGTTTGCAATGATGTACAGACGGTCGGAGCATTGGGCGCCATCCGTCGCGGCTTCAATACAACCATCGCTCCTGCCTTTGACCGAATGATGACGGAAAGTGAATGTACTTACTGCGGTCAGTGTGTGGCTGTCTGTCCCGTAGGCGCATTAACAGAACGTGACTACACCAACCGTCTGCTCGACGATCTGGCTAATCCGGACAAAGTAGTGATTGTGCAGACCGCACCTGCCGTACGGGCTGCCCTAGGTGAAGAATTCGGATTTCCTCCCGGCACTCTGGTAACCGGAAAAATGGTGTACGCGCTTCGCGAACTGGGATTCGACTATGTATTCGATACTGATTTTGCAGCAGACCTTACCATTATGGAAGAGGGTTCTGAAATTCTGAACCGCCTGACGCGTTATCTCAACGGAGATAAATCCGTGCGGTTACCCATCCTGACCTCCTGCTGTCCGGCATGGGTCAACTTCTTCGAACATCATTTCCCGGACATGCTGGACATTCCGTCTACCGCCCGCTCCCCACAACAAATGTTCGGTTCCATTGCCAAATCCTATTGGGCGGAGAAAATGGGCATACCCAGAGAAAAGCTGGTTGTCGTATCTATCATGCCTTGTCTGGCTAAAAAGTACGAATGTGCCCGTGATGAATTCAAAGTGAACGGTATCCCCGATGTGGATTATTCTATTTCTACCCGTGAGCTGGCACGACTAATCAAACGTGCCAATATCGGGTTCCCTCTCGTATTGGACAGCCCATTCGACAACCCGATGGGTGAATCGACAGGTGCCGGTGTCATTTTCGGAACAACAGGTGGTGTAATGGAAGCCGCTCTCCGTTCTGTCTATGAAATCTATACCGGAGAACCTCTGAAAAATGTGAATTTCGAACAAGTACGCGGACTAAGCGGTGTTCGTCGTGCTACTATTAACCTAAACGGATTTGAATTAAAAGTAGGCATCGCACACGGACTAGGCAACGCTCGTCATCTACTGGAAGATATACGGAACGGGCACAACGAATATCATGTAATCGAAATTATGGCTTGCCCCGGAGGCTGTATCGGTGGCGGCGGGCAACCTTTGCATCACGGCAACTCGGAAATACTCTATGCACGCGCTAACGCACTTTACCGCGAAGACGCCAACAAACCTTTGCGCAAATCGCACGAGAATCCGTATATCAAGACATTATACGAGGATTATCTCGGCAAACCGCTGGGTGAGAAATCGGAAACTCTCCTGCATACGCATTATTTCAACAAAGCGATTGATTAACTTTTAAATGAAGAGTATTATGTCAGATATCAAACTAGCCTGTGACATGGCAGAGCAAATCAAAACGATCTGCGACAAGCATGGAAACAACCCGGGCGAACTTATCAATATTTTGCACGAGGCACAGCATCTGCAAGGGTATCTACCCGAGGAAACACAACGGATTATCGCTTCCAAACTCGGAATTCCCGTGTCGAAAGTGTATGGTGTCGTCACTTTCTATACTTTCTTTACTATGACTCCCAAAGGAAAACATCCCATCTCCGTCTGCATGGGTACAGCTTGTTATGTACGTGGTTCTGAAAAGCTACTGGAAGAGTTCAAACGTGTATTGGGTATCGAAGTCGGTGATACCACCCCGGACGGAAAGTTCTCATTAGACTGTCTGCGTTGTGTAGGTGCCTGCGGACTGGCTCCGGTAGTGATGATCGGCGAAAAGGTGTACGGACGCCTGCAACCGGTAGATGTAAAGAAGATTATTGAAGAATTGGAATAGAAACAAAAAAAGCCTGCAAGTTCCCCACATCTTGCAGGCTGTCTTTTTTTCTACCTACCCCATATATTGACTAGAAAGTCCTTTCTTCTACAAAATCAGAAAGTAATTTCATCAATTCTTTCTTTTTCAGAGGTTTCGTCATAAAATGATTGCATCCTACTGCGAATGCCGCTTCTTTGTCCGAATCGAAAGCATTAGCTGTAAGAGCTATAATCGGAATATTCTCATCAAATTGCCGTATCAGGAAAGTGGCTTCCAAACCATCCATAACAGGCATTCTCATATCCATAAAAATAAGATCGTAAGAATTGTTACGCGCCTTTTCCAATGCTTCGGCTCCGGTAATAGCACGATCCAGATCATTATCTTTTAATATTTTCTTTACCAACTGAAAGTTACTGTCAATATCTTCCGCTACAAGAATATTCAACTGTCCCAGTCTTTCGGAGAAGACACTAAAGTCTTGTTCCGATATATCTTCCTCTACTTCCACCTCTTCCAGTCCGGTTTTCTCTGTATACTCCACTTTTGTATAAGCAATATACCAAAATTCCGAACCGACATTCTCTTCAGATGTGAAACCCACTTCACCACCCGTAGCATCTGCAATCGCTTTACAAATAGAAAGCCCCAAGCCAGTGCCCTGCGCGAAATTATCCAATTTCTCAAATCTGCTAAAGATACGATTCTTTTTCTTGTCAGGGATGCCGATACCTGTATCTCTTACATATAATCTGACCTTTCCCGGTTCGCATTCATACCCCATCACGATTTCACCACTAGGCGTATATTTAATGGCATTCGTCACAAAGTTGGTAAATATCTGGATAAAACGATATTTGTCGAATTCCGCTATACACTTCGAATAAGGATTTATCAATTTCAAAGTAACAGCTGGATTCTTTATACGCTGCTGGAAAGAAGGGTATAACTCATTGCACAATTGCAGCAAATTCAGCTCCTGACGTTTGATATCAATAGAACCTGCCTCTATCTTTGACAAATCCAGGATATCGCCAATCAATCGCAAAAGAATATCACTATTCGTTTCTATCAACTGTTTATACTCGTATTTTTCCGACGGATCGTCCGTATCAGACAAAAGCTCCGAGAACCCGACTATCGCATTAAGAGGAGTACGGATTTCATGACTCATATTAGCAAGAAAAGTAGATTTGAGCTTATCCGCTTCTTCCGCCTTGTTCTTTGCCAGAATCAGATTCTGCTGATAGATAATATCTTCAGTGATATCCTGTTGAATAAAGGTAATCACAACAACACGTCCTACTTCATCCTCTTTCGGACAGTAAGTGAAATTACAGTAGCGATAATCCTCTTCTCCATCCTCCTTAATTCGCAGAACAATACTGTTAGTAAGAAGCTCTTCTTTACGAATAATAGCATTCAAGAGAGTTTCAAAACGTTCCCTTTCTTCCGGATGAATCCTCTCACGGATAAATTCAAGCGAACGTTTCTCTATATTTTCAATATAATAATCAAACTTATAAAACATACTATCTTCCAGACGGTAGTTCCATGACGCTAACTTTCCGGCATTCAAAGCTAATGCCAGTTCCTTTTGTACGGACTTTATTTTCTTTTCCTGCTCTTTCTTTTCCGTGACGTCTTCGCAAGTCAATAAATAACCCTGCACCTCTCCCGCTTCACTTCGCATAATTACTACTTTGGTTACAAAGTACTTTCTGGCTCCTCTTATTCCCGTATTAAAAAAGGTCTCTCCACAGAGATCAAAATCATAATCGGTCTCGAAAGACACATTAAACCCCTTTTTTAGTTCAGCCTTATCTTCTGCGGTGATGTTCGGATCGTCGAAGATATTGATATCAAGCACCTGTTCCATGGTTGTGCCGAACATGTTTAATGCTACATTATTGGCATATTTCAGATATCCATCTTTATCGTAATAAACAACTCCTAATGATAAGTATTCAGGAATGAGCGAGAGAATCTTGTTTTGCATATTTATATTGTTAAGCCTAAAAAAGGAAATGTATACCCTACCCTACATTCCCTTTTTTATTTTAGTTCAAACAGAAATTGCTACTTAGCACCTTTATCTTTAAGATACCAATCTGCAGCTTGTGATCCATTGGAGTTAACCCAAGTCTTGAATGACGGATATTGTCCAGCCGAATCTATTTGCTTTGTTTCATCAGCCGGTATAAATCCTACTATTGGAATATCTATTGCAAATGGATATTTACCATCCTTGTCAATAAAGTAAGCATCACTCTCGGAATACAATTTACTTCTATCGATCAAATCAGTCGGTGACTTTTTCGGCAAATGCACTTCTGCACGTCCGGTTCCACGGATTCCTTTTATAATCGCATAAGGATTGAAGTCTGTTTTCACTTTATCTTTATCAATGGATGAACCAAATTCGCGAGTAATAGTAAATGTCTGGTTTTGCAAATATTTCACCCCTTTAGTAATAACGATCGAACGTGATCCGTTTTCAATTTCACATCCTGCGGGTAAAGTTACAGTTCCCATATTGTCTACCTGATAAGCGAACACATTGTCATAAATAGCAGCATTATCTTTCTGCTTCGGAGTGAAACTTTCTTCCACTTTAATAGCCTTATTATCTTTATCGTAGGTTATGGCACGCTTATATTCTATAATCACGTCATTCATATCATAGTCGCCAGCTTTAGGCCAATTATCTTCGAAAGCCAAAGTACCTACGATTGTTTCTGTTTCAGGTTTTACTTCAGGAGTTTCATCAGGAATAATAGGACGGTCGTCACCAGTAATTTCAGGCGTAGTTTTCACACAGAACATTACGTCGTCAAAATCATTATCACCTTTAGTAGCGCCAAACTCATCTTCTACACCTACTACTAATAATTTAGATTTGGTGTCATACAGAGTTATGAACTGACGATCATCGCCACTCTCATTCGACAAACAGATATTTCTTGTAGATTGAGTATGATATTGTGTATAAAGGTCATTTACTTTCTTGATATTATCCCCATTATCGCTCACCCAAGGAGCAGCATTACTCAACAGGAACCAACCAATAGTATATCCGCCCGGAAAATCTTCTGTCGGAACAGCCTTACCATCTTCACCAAAGAAAAGAAGTTTGGCAGTATCACCACATTTTAAGCCATAGCTTCTATAACCTGCATTAGGGAAAATCACATATTTCTTCATTCCCCAAAAATCATTGCGAGTAGTAGGAGCAGAATTTGTCTTATAATAATAATATCCAAAAACATTCTGGAAGGCTCCATTTTCATCTACAAAAGAAACTTCAACCTTTGCACTACCACCAGTAACACCAACAGGAATAGTAATATTCAACTTATCGGCATCAATACGAAGATTTTCATTCTTCCCGCCATTTGCAGCTCTATTGTTTGCTAAATAAGCTTGCACACGAGAAGTCAATCCATCCATATCATAAGACGTTTTAGACAAATAATTGGCGGTCGTCGGATATCCATTACCATTCCAAGTACACAAAGAATACATATTATCTCCACGACCTGCAGGTCCTAATTGATAAGGTATTTGATCATTTAGCACTCCAGCTGCGGCAGCTGCACGAGTTTTAGAACCTGTTGCCTTATTAGCATCATACGAAAAGCCACTTGCGCTACCTGTCAATTTCACAGAGTGAGGCAATCCCATACGATTTGTATACAGATACGCTTCTTTCACAGCAGTAGGCACATACATAGTAGACGAGATTTTACCATCTTTTATAAAAGTCTTATAAATAGGCGATATCCCCTCTTTCAATTTGCCTGAAGCATCTACCGGATCTTCGGCATACACTTCTACATTAGCTACAAAACCTGAAGCAGCATAATCTACATTGAGTGGAATATTTCCTCTCAATTGAAAACCAAAATAAGAATCTTCGGATGGTAATTTAGACTTCCGTGAATCTTCGTCACTGTTATACAAATCTTTCTCTGCGCAACTTGCAATAACGCCCAGTAATAACAATAGGGTAGTCCCCCGGGTAATCCCTCTCAATAAGTTCATAATGTTTGTTTGTTAATGTGTAAGTAATTGAGTTTAGAAAATCTCGATGCAAACATAATCTAAATTTGCAACTATTACAAAAATAAAACAAGTATTTTTAGTGGCAATAGAAATATTTAACTAAAAAAGAGAGCTTCAGAAAGGAATGTATATTAAAAACTGCGGAGAGAGCGGGATTCGAACCCGCGATACACTTTTGGCGTATACACGCTTTCCAGGCGTGCCTCTTCAACCACTCGAGCATCTCTCCTCGTTTTCGGAGCGCGAAAGTAAGACATCTTTCTGATATATCCAAATACTTTTTCGCCTTTTCCTTAAAAAAGCTAATTTTTCACTGGAAATACAAGTACAAAGCGAGTACCTCCCGTGTATTCACGGTCAATATTTATTGTCCCTCCCAAGCGCCTGACAATTAGTCGGCAAATATAAAGCCCAAGTCCTGCTCCCGGTTTAAATTCATCGAGTTTGGTGAAACGATCAAAAACCCATTCCTGTTTTTCTTCCGGAATGCCAATACCAGTATCGGTCACTTTGATTACAAGCTGCTCTCCCTCCCTGTGACAGCTCAACTTAATTTCCCCGCTTTCGGTAAACTTATTGGCATTATTCAACAGATGAGCAAGGGTTTGCGACAAATAAGGAATATTCGTGCGGATATTACAATCACCATTATCCACATCCAAACAGTAGTGAATGCTTGCTTTCCCCTCTCCTGTCTGCAGCCTATCCATTTCCTGCACACAGATAGAACAAATATCCGCCTTCTCCATCGGAAGCTCTTCCACCGAACTACTCAAATTGGAAACTTCCAGCAAATCGTTCAACAGACGAGTCAGCAAATCCGTATTCTGTTGAATCAACTCCGGAAATTCCACTTTACATTCGGCATCTATCGTTTCATCCAGCAACAAATTACTAAAACCATTGATCGCATTCAGCGGTGTGCGGATTTCATGACACATGGAATTGATGAAAGCTGTTTTCATCTTCTCGCTTTCCTGCGCCTTTTCGCTCTGCCGGAGTACTTCCTCATTAGATTCCAGCAATTCCTTTTGCATCCGTTTCAACTTATTCAAATGGATTCGTTGGCTGATTCCCCAAACGATAGATAAAAGAAGTACAAAACTTATAGAAAGGAAACCGATCTGCCGATTTCGCGAAGTCAAGCGTTCCTTTTCCAACTCCAGATGATTCAGATCATAACGGGTATCCATTTCCGCCCGCAATTCACTGGATTCCGCATCCACCACTTTCTCCCGCAATGAATCATAGATTTCCATCCGCTCGTATGCATCCTTATAGTCATGCAGGCGCGCATAGCATTTGGCTTGTTCCTTATACATGCTGGATGTAACCGCCAATACGATTGCAGTATTTTCATTTCCCATGGTATTGATAACCGAATCCTTATAAGCAATTGCCATTCTGTAATTGCGCGCATCTTCATAGAAACCCTCATAAGCAAAATACAATGTCAGCATTTCACCTCTTTTTCGAAGCATTTCATCCGTCTTTTCCAGACAGTGATACGCTTTCTCATATCCCACTAATGACGGAAAATGAGCAATCCCCATATAATATAATGAATAAACGTATTCGAAATTCTGATAGATATCCTTTTTCACTTCCGGCATTTCTTTATAGTGCTCCAGAATATCCATCATTTTCTCCAAGAAAGCTACCGTTTTGGGTCCTTCGCGCGAATTAAGATAACTAAGATAGATATTATCATTGGCCCAGAACAGTAATTCCGCCGCATGCTCCACAGGCAGTTTCAATAATAATTCAAACACACGGTCGAAATAACGGGAGGCATTCTTATAATTTTCAATTCTGGTTTCAGAAATAGTCAGCGTAGTCGCCATGCCTAAAGCATAATTGCGTTCTATCTGAAAATAGATGTCCTCCTGATTTTCTTCGGGATCAGTATACATCTTTGTCAAATATTCAATCGTTTGGCCTTCATTGTCCGTCCAATCGGCTATCGAACGAATATTCTTCAAATGCACCTCCGTTATAAAGCTCTTCTTTCGTTCACCGGTCAGGTATTTGTCAGCAAGCTTGAGGTAGTAAATCACAGAGTCGTTCGTCAATACACGCTCTTTCCTGTTGATATTCATGATAAGTTTACGCAGAGCATCAGCTATGATATATTCATTCTTTGCCTTCACTCCCTCGTCAAACAAGATGCGAGTCAGCGGAATAGAATCTTTGAAGAGATAATTTCTGTAATAATTATCAAGGTTGAGACACCTTTCCATCCGTTCTTGCTGTGTTTGTGCATGAATAAACAAGGTTTTCAAACTATCTGCCGTATTCTCTTTAGACTGAAGAGAGAGCGGCAAAAGAAATATGACGAAGAAAAGCAAAATATACCTCATTACTTTCCAATTAAATATAAAGCAGCAAAAATATACATTTTATTTAGATTACCATCCATCCAAGATACTTTTATCATACGAAATATTTCCGACTATTATTGAGAGATAAACTTACAGACAATAAAAATCCTGCAAATCAACAACTTGCATAATTCCTACAATAATCTTAATGGAGAAATACATTTTTGAATTATGCAAATACCTAAATATAGATATTTCAACGTAGACACAAGTATACATACACTCGTACCCTGTGTCCAATCGAAAAAAAATCTATTTTATTTTGCTATCTATAAAAATGTTCGTAGTTTTGCGAACAACTAACAAGAAAGGAGAATTGAAGTGAAAGAAAAGCAATACACAACAGAGCAGGAACAGGTTGCCCGTTTTGCCAAAGCAATGGGACACCCAGCACGAATGGCAATTCTTGCTTTTTTAGCAAAACAAGAGAGTTGTTTCTTCGGTGATATTCACGAAGAACTACCTATTGCAAAAGCAACAGTTTCGCAGCATTTGAAAGAATTGAAAGAAGCAGGCCTAATTCAAGGAGAAATAGAAACCCCAAAAGTCCGGTACTGCATCAATCGGGAAAATTGGGAACTTGCCCGAAAACTTTTTGCCGCTTTCTTAGGAAACTGCAAATGTAAAGATACATCGTGCTGTGAATAACAGCACCTTTTTTTAGGAATATTGTTCGTAGTTCTACGAATTACGATTATTATATTAACTTTAAAGTAGAATGAAAAATGGAAATAAAAGTATTAGGAACCGGATGTTCAAGCTGTAAAGCATTGTATGAAAACACCAAGCAGGCAATTTCAGAATTAGATTGCGATGCAACGCTAATCAAAGAAGAAGATTTATTAAAAATCATGGAGTATAATATTTTAAATCTTCCGGCTTTGGCTATTGACGGCAAAGTGGTATCAGCAGGAAAAAGATTATCCCTGGCAGAAATAAAAGAACTGATAACCAAATAAAAAACAGGCTATGAGAAAGTTATTCTATCTACTGACCGCAACACTGGTTTTAATTTCCTGTGGAAATGGCTCAAAGAAAAAGACCGGAGAAATTAAAGCGGAAGAATTGCAATCTAACCGCATTGAGATTCTTTATTTTCATGGCGCACAGCGATGTATTACTTGCCGAGCGATAGAAGCCAATACGGTAGCCCTTTTGGATAGCCTTTATTCCAAAGAAAAAGCAAACCGTAAAATCATCTATCAAATGATCGACATTTCCAAGAAAGAGAATGAAGCGATTACAGACAAATACGAAGTTGCCTGGTCGTCTTTATTTGTAAATAGCTGGAAAGACGGAAAAGAGCATGTAAATAATATGACGGAATTCAGTTTCGCCAATGCAAGAAATGAGCCGGAAAAGTTTAAAGAGGGAATTAGAAGCAAGATTGACAACCTGCTAAAACAGTTATAAAATGAACTTTCTTCAATCATTATTAGATAACAGCTCCGTCCCTGTCATTACAGCCTTTATATTAGGAATTTTAACGGCTGTCAGTCCTTGTCCGCTAGCTACCAATATAACAGCGATAGGATTTATAAGTAAGGACATAGACAATCACCACCGGATATTTATAAACGGTTTGCTTTACACATTTGGCAGAATAGTGACCTATACCATTCTTGGCTTTATCCTTATTCCTATACTTCGTGAGGGCGCAAGCATGTTTTTAGTTCAAAAAGCCATAAGTAAATACGGGGAAATGCTGATAGCCCCGGTACTAATCATTATTGGAATATTCATGCTCGACCTGATAAAACTCAATCTGCCCAAAATCAATATAGGCGGAGAACGTTTAAAAGGCAAAATGAAAGGCGGTTGGGGAGCTATGTTATTAGGGATTTTATTCGCCCTTGCTTTTTGTCCTACCAGTGGAGTGTTTTATTTCGGTATGCTCATGCCTTTATCAGCAGCAGAAACAGGCGGTTACCTTTTACCCGTAATTTATGCCATTGCTACAGGATTGCCCGTAATCCTTGTCGCATGGATTTTGGCTTACAGCGTTGCCGGATTAGGCAAGTTTTATAACCAAATACAAGTATTTGAGAAATGGTTTCGTAAAATAGTTGCTATTCTCTTTATCGCAGTAGGAATTTATTATGCAGTCATTTTTTATCTATAAAAAAACAATTAATATCACTTAAAATAAAAACAGTATGAAAAAGATAGAAATATTCGACCCGGCAATGTGTTGCCCTACAGGTTTGTGTGGAACAAACATCAATCCTGAATTGATGCGAATTGCAGTTGTTATTGAAACGTTGAAGAAACAGGGCATCATCGTTACCCGGCACAACTTGCGTGACGAACCTCAAGTTTATGTGAGCAACAAAACGATAAATGAGTTCCTTCACAAGCATGGGGCGGATGCACTGCCTATTACTTTAGTAGATGGTGAAGTTGCCGTTTCGCAAACCTATCCAACCACTCAACAAATGAGTGAATGGACGGGAATTAATTTGGATTTTATGCCAGTAAAATAGTCATTTACCCACTAATATATTCAAAAAATGAAAGCATTCAAACTATCAGATATAGATTTGACTAAATACCTTTTCTTTACAGGGAAAGGCGGTGTAGGAAAAACGTCTATTGCCTGTGCTACTGCAGTAGGCTTGGCAGATAATGGGAAGAAAATTCTTCTTATCAGCACCGATCCGGCTTCAAACTTACAAGACGTATTTAATCAGACATTAAATGGACATGGCACTGACATAAAAGAAGTACCCGGTTTAACCGTTGTCAATCTCGACCCCGAACAAGCAGCAGCAGAATATAGGGAAAGCATTATTGCACCTTTCCGTGGACAACTACCGAACAGTGTTATCCAGAACATGGAAGAGCAACTTTCAGGATCTTGCACGGTAGAAATCGCAGCTTTCAACCAATTCTCCGATTTTATTACGGATGCTGATAAAGCAAAAGAATACAATCACATCATTTTCGATACAGCCCCTACCGGACATACATTACGAATGTTACAACTGCCGTCCGCATGGAGTACGTTTATTAGCGAAAGCACACATGGCGCATCTTGTTTAGGGCAATTATCCGGTTTGGAAAAACGAAAGGGCATTTATAAGCAAGCCGTTGAAACACTCTCGGATGCCAATGCCACCCGGTTAGTATTAGTCAGCCGTCCTGAAATCGCGCCATTAAAAGAAGCCGCCCGTTCTTCACATGAATTACAATTACTGGGAATTAAAAACCAATTATTGGTAATCAACGGACTTTTACAGCAGGTAGATGAATCCGATAGCGTATCGAAACAGATTTATGACAGGCAACAATCTGCCTTAAAACAAACCCCTGTGGAACTGTTGGAATACCCCTCTTATTATGTTCCTTTACGATCTTACAATTTGTCTAATATAGCAAATATCCGCCGGATGCTATACAATGACAATCTAACAAAAAACACAAATTACCAACGCATTACAGACGCAAAAAATATAAATGAATTGGTGAATGACCTTTATAAATCAGGAAAAAGGGTTGTCTTTACTATGGGAAAAGGCGGTGTAGGGAAAACCACGTTAGCTACTGAAATCGCCCTGAAATTAACCAAACTGGGCGCAAAGGTACATCTTACTACTACCGACCCGGCAAACCACCTGAACTATAATCTAGCTATCGAGGCAGGCATTACAGTAAGCCGCATTGATGAAGCGGAAGTATTGGAAGCCTATAAAAACGAAGTCCGCAGTAAGGTGGCAGAAACAATGACTGCCGAAGATATGGAATACATAGAGGAAGATTTGCGTTCACCATGTACACAAGAAATCGCAGTATTCCGGGCATTTGCAGAAATCGTAGATAAAGCAGAAAATGAAATTATCGTAATCGACACCGCTCCTACCGGACATACATTACTACTACTGGATGCAACAGAAAGTTATCATAAAGAAGTACAACGTACCCACGGTGATAGTCCCGCTTCGGTAAGAAAGTTATTGCCACGTTTAAGAAACCGGCAGGAAACAGAAGTCGTTATAGTAACCTTACCCGAGGCAACGCCCGTATTTGAAGCGGAACGCTTACAAATGGATTTGCAACGTGCCGGAATAAATAATAAATGGTGGGTAGTAAACTCCTGCTTGTCATTAACCGATACCCAAAATTCGTTTTTGCAGGCAAAGGCAAAGAATGAATTGATTTGGATTAAGAAAGTAGAAGAATTATCGAATGGAAATACCGCTCTGATAACCTGGAAAAATAACTAAAGAATATTCTTTACCTGAACGAATTAAAACCTCAATTAAAATAAACAGTTATTGCTATGGAAAAGAAACAAGGAATTAGTTTTTTCGAGAAATATTTAACGATATGGGTCGCTCTGTGTATTATCATTGGAATTACCATAGGGCAATGGCTTCCGGCAGTTCCGCAGACACTAAGCAAACTTGAATACGCTAATGTGTCTATCCCCGTAGCTATCCTGATTTGGTTAATGATTTACCCAATGATGCTAAAGGTCGATTTCCAAAGCGTTAAAAATGTCGGAAAACGTCCGAAAGGAATCATAGTTACCTGTGTAACAAATTGGCTGATAAAGCCGTTTACGATGTTTGGAATAGCCTATTTATTCTTTTATGTCATTTTCAAGACATTTATACCTGCCGGATTAGCCGAAGAATATTTAGCCGGGGCGGTACTATTGGGGGCCGCCCCCTGCACAGCTATGGTATTCGTGTGGAGTTACCTGACCAAAGGAGATGCCGCTTATACATTAGTACAAGTAGCAGTGAACGATTTAATTATATTGGTAGCGTTTGCACCCATCGTAGCTTTCCTTTTGGGAGTTGGCGGTGTATCTGTTCCGTGGGACACTTTACTACTTTCCGTTATCCTATTTGTCGTAATTCCACTTTCCGCCGGAGTCATTACCCGCACAACAGTTATCCGTCATTATGGAGTAGAATATTTCAATAATGTATTTTGTAAGAAATTTGATAATTACACCATTGGCGGACTACTGTTAACGCTCATTATCCTGTTTTCATTTCAGGGAGAAACGATATTAAATAATCCTCTACATATTATTTTGATAGCTGTTCCGCTTATCCTGCAAACAGTTTTGATCTTTTTTATTGCTTATGGTTGGGCGAAGTGGTGGAAATTACCCCATGATGTTGCCGCACCTGCCGGAATGATCGGAGCAAGCAATTTTTTTGAATTGTCGGTTGCCGTAGCTATTTCACTTTTCGGTCTACAATCAGGTGCAGCATTGGCAACAGTTGTCGGCGTATTGGTTGAGGTTCCGGTTATGTTGATGCTGGTAAAGATTGCAAATAACACACGAGACTGATAGACAACAAAAAATCCTACAAATCAATGATTTGTAGGATTTTATTCTCTTACTGTCCGGTTTTATCCGATACATTTCAGCGGAGAGACAGGGTTATGAACCAATCTCTCCGAAAATCCTTATTATCAAGGTGATAACGATTTCAAAAAACACGCCTGTAACGATTTAGTAACGGTATTTTGTCTGTCATAGTCGCCTAATGACTTCTTCTTGTCTGCCCGTTATTTATCATTTGTCCTGCAAATATAATATTTTTTTCTTATATTAACTGCAACCTCTTTTTCTTTTTCGTATTTTTGAAAAATAAATTTGTTCGAGATAGAATAGTAATATACAACTGACTGATTATGATATGATAATGGGAAAAATAGATCTACATCCAAATGAAAATATAATAAAAGCAGCATTAATCAATAACTATGCTCACATTAACAGCAAACCATTTGTTGTTTGCAGTGAATTAACGATTTCTGAAGAATCTAAGATTGTCGATTTGGTTTTTTGTAAAGAGAATTTAAGCTACGCATATGAAATCAAAGCATGGAATGATGATATGCGCAGATTACCAGCCCAATTAGATGCTTACTGTAAGTTATTTGATTATATATATGTAGCTACTACAGCTAATCATCTCGACCAACTACAACTTATACCAGACTTTGTTGGCATTGTCCTTTATTCAACAAAGACAAAGAAAATTGTATATAAACGACGGGCAAAAAAAAATCATTTAATAGACAAAAAAGAGCTTTTAATGTCCATTCCAATTTCATATATTCGGAATAATAGTCCATATTCTAAATATACCAGATCTGATAATGATTTGTTTTCCTTTTTTCAAGCACACAATCTATTCATAAAGCATACATCAAGTAAATGTCGCTGGACAAATAACGACCTTGAAACAATATTGCATTATGAAGATATTTTAATGAATACTAATTATATATCATTAGATTATAGATAATCTTTTTAATTGTTCAATAATAAAAATATTCATTCGGACAGACAACCAAAACGATGGAGTAGCTCCGGGTTTAAGCCCTGCTGCTGCACTTTTTATAGTTTGAACTCCCCAACAATCAATACCCTTGGGGAAGAGAGAATCTGATATGCACTTACTTGCAACATCAACGTAAACATCAGCATAATCTCTTTTTTCTCTTTTTTGGCGGTAATAATAAATTTGCTGTTGAGAAATTACAGGTACATCTATTCTTGGTGTCCATCCTCTACTATAATATGCTGCCTCATCATTACGTTTCGGAGTAATACTACCATAATCTGAATAGGATACATTTATATTCGTAATGGCACTAACAATTTGTTCATAGAGGGATATTTCTGAACATTTAATCTTCCCATTCATATTTCCGCTCAAACTGGTTACACTATCAGGAAAAGATGTACTGGTAAATATATACTCAACATTATGGATTGATTCTAATATTGCAGATATTCTACCCAAACAATCTATTGCTCTTGTTGTTGCTATTCTTATAAGCCCATCAACAATATAGCCCTGATCATAAAAGATAAATAGTTGGGTATTATCGTTTATATTATCTTTTATAATTTTTATTTCTTCCTCTATGATGTTTGCATCTATTGCTGGATATATTTTATATCCAATTTTATTATATTTTTCGGCGAAAGTTTTAATTTGCCTTATAAAATTCACATAACCTTCATCTTGATCATTAACAAGAAGCATAGGGGTAGCATTAGAATATTGGTTATGTAATTTTGTAAATAACACATCCCAATTTGCATATCCATGTTGAAAATCATACAACTCATCTATTTGTTCGTTGCTTAAACTTTCTTCAGAAGTAATATCAAAAAATACAAATGAAGAAGGATCTAAAAAATCACCTAACGCATCAATTCTTTTTTGCAAATCACCTATTTTATCGTTTTTGCTCTTACGTCCACGAGTAATTTCAGCAAGTACTCGAAAATCGGGATTAGAGAAAATAACCTTAGGAATATTTTTTAAGGCTCGATATTCTGCATCTCCTGTTTTAATTTGTAATGTATATTTCATAATTCAAACTAATTAGGGAATGACTTTATTATACCGAGCTTATATGCACGATATAAAATAGCTTTTTCCGTTACTTGAAAAAGGTTACTTAACTGCTTTGGAGTATTTGTTCCAGCTTTGATTGCATTTTCAAAGGCTTCTTTAGGAATCAATAATTCAGCAGCAAAATCATTTGCGGCATATTCAATACCTAAACTATCTTCATTAGCATCCCGAAACAATGCTGTATCTTGGTGTTGGCCTTCCAAATTATTTTTGTGCAATGTATAATGTCCCAACTCATGTGCCAGCGTAAATCGCTGCCGAAGGGGAGATTGAAGACTATTTATAACAATAATAAATTTATCATCCTTCTTCTCAATGTAACCAGAAACATTATCACATAAAGGTTCTATTCTCAATTCAATATCCGACAAAGATTGCGTATAGGCAAAAACATCAAATACAGAATTTCTAACAAATTCAGTTTTATCTCTCAAAATATCTGTAGCAGCTTCTTGTGAGCTATTCTTCTCAATAAAAGAAGAATTTTGTTTAGTCATTCTCCGTCCCATCGTTATCTGTTGTTTCAAAACGTATTGAAGTATCTTCTAATTTTCTCACTCTTTTCTGTAATTCTTCAAAATCGTGAGATATATCGGATAATCCATTGCCAATCTTATCGTCAATAATTCCCCCAATTGTAGCATCAACCTCTTTATCTATTCGCATCAATTCCAACCATTTGGTCTTAAGATGGGAATTTATATTCGTTTCTATTTTTTTATCGACATTCAACCCAAAAACCAATACAACAATACCAATTACTGCTACTAAGATAGTAAGTAACCATGAAAAAAAGTTATATGTATGATTTGTATATTCTTGTGGAGATAAAACTAATCCATCTCGTTTTAATGACAGAAGTAGTTCCATAGAATTATTACTCAAAGAATCTACTTTCAACAATTCTTCAGAATTAATAATCCATGGGTATTTTTCTCCATTGACTATATAAACTTCATATCCACAAGCATGGAAAATGAAGAATGCCACCGGAATCAATAATAAAATTATTGTAGGTAGCCACATACAAAATCTTTTCATAAACAATAAAAATATCATTATTCGCAAAGATAAGTAAATTATAATTTCGTTAGAATCTGAATCGTTAGATTTAACGATATAAAACATTTTCCACTTGTTGTTGAATCCCCCCCCCTATAATTCAGAACTTTATTATAAAATGAAATATTTGCGAAATCTCAAAAAAGAAGAGTATTTCCTAATGTGTACGAATAGGTAGGCACTATTCGTACTTTCTCGAATCTGCCTAATAATTCGTTTACCTCCATTTTCGCTGTCTTCCCATCGCGTCGTGGCGTCGTTACGTTGCAGGTGCAAAGGTGTTTACGAGGTCTTGACGGACGTACAAGGTCGAGCCTTGCGGTTTTGCGAAAAATCTTCCCTGCGCCCTGCGGTTGCGAGGTATTTGTTCTCAAAAACCTTGTACGTCCTAACCTCTACACCGAAAAGCCCCTGAAACGAAACGACCGACGCGACCGAAAGACGCATCAAAAAAAATGTCGGATAAACGAGCGGCAGATTAGGATAAGAAACTCACTCCCTCCACTCTCAAATCCGCATCAATCAAGAAAAGGAGGTCAAAGATGAAAGCAACATTAAAAATCGCATTTTGGTTGGTTCTGGCAATGTTTGTCAGCAGTATGTTCGGCGGTAGCATTTGGGCATGGTCGATAGGTCTATGGCTCTGCAAGGAGATTATAGAGGGTATTATCCGCTTTCTGTTCGGCTGCATCGTCTTCCTGCTTTCTGCGGTCGCCCTTTTCGGTTTTCTCTTTTGGTTATTAACACTCTAATTACAAAGCATTATGAACGTAACAATCGAATCTTTCTTTTGTCCCTATTGCGACGAAGTGACGGAGACCTATTTCCGCCTTGTGAACACCATTCTTTTTGCCGATGGCGAAGAGAGCCTGCGGCAAGGTCTCGAACGCTTGAAAACCCAAGTGCCGCTCGACGACTATTTCGTGTACGGTTTCGGCGCACATCATCTATGGGTACACCAGCGCAAGCCCAGCGAGCAAACCCAATATTTCAGGTGCAGGCTGATGAAAGCAGAGTTTTAACCCCTAAAAGATTACGACAATGAAAACGAAAATAACAGTAAACGGCGTATCGGTTTGCCCGACGGGAGAAGAACGCCACGAGTATTTTACCCTCACTCTTTCCCCACGCAGAAAGAAACGTCTTTGTCAATACGACTACCGACACACGGACGGCGAATTGTTCTCCTGCGTCGCCCCGACATTGGAGGAGTGCCGAGCAAAACGGGATACATGGTTGAATAATAGAAACAATAAATAGATGAACGATGAAAAAAGAACAGAGTAAATTACCGGACATTGATAGTAACCTTTACGGAGCCGATCCGCATATTGGACAACTATTTCGACGATGTGGAAGCATGGGGCGTCGCCTCGCTCAAAGAGTGGATCGACAGCTACGAAAGCACACGCTTCATGCAAACGGACGAACACACGGCGGTCATTACCTCGGAATACAACGCAGAGTACGTGCAGGAGTGGCTGCAACGCCATACCTCCGTCGCCAACCTCATTTCGGCATAAGTTCAACCCACCTAAATAGAATCATTATGAAACCTATACAAGAATATACCAAGCAAGAGAAGTTAGAGGCGATTTTGGAATACAACCCGTGCCGAGTAGAGCGTAACGCAGTCCTGCGTTACCTCTTGGCCGTCCGTCGGGACAACGTCGAACAGATCGCCTATTTCGAGAGTTTCGGAAACAGCGTCCACAAGATTATCCTTAACGTGCGGACATACGAACGCGGACTGCTTTTCGGCTATGCAGCCAAGCAATTCGACGAGTACGGATGGATACGCGGGATGCTCCCTATCGTGGAGCGTATCGAGTTGGATATATTCAATACAATCCTTATCGGGCAGTCGATAGACGGCACATATGCCGTTACGGTAGATTGGAGCACGGGCGGCGCAGGCGGAGGCAGCCACCCGTCGGTCTGGGACGAGCCGATCAGCGACTATAAAACCGCCGTAAAACAAGGCATCGCCGAGTTGGAACAGCGTTACACCTATGCGATGGTGCATAGCTCCGACGGCTGTAACTACAATGCCTCGAAGATTCGCAAACTTATGTCGAAACTCAAAGAGATCAAACGGCAGTATTTAGAGCCGAAGCAACTCTCCTTGTTCGACGTCGCTTGAAACCGCCTCGAAAATCGAGTAGGAGGAAAACGAAGTAGTTTTCTTCCTACTTTCGC